>JAFRMD010000017.1 GCA_017430835.1 Methanosphaera sp. | reverse complement strand
TAGCAACAGTAATCAAACACGACGTAAATGAAATAATAACACGACAACCACGAAAAAACAACAAACACAGATACAAAGAATACTCGGCAAACTTCAATATAGCAGTAGGACTAGTAAAAAAAGAATTACTCAACCTCTTATTCCCTGATGAAGAAAAACAACACCAAGCAATATCCAAAATATTCAAAATACTGCAGAAAAACTTAATATATGTAAAAGAAGAAACAGAAACAACAACTCGCGAACCGACCGATTACGGACACAAATTCCACGACAACAACAGAAGATCATTCTAAAAAAATATACACGATACAAAAAAATCTCACACAAAAAATACCTTAACTTGACAGCATTGCATAAAAATACATAAAAAATAATATAATATTAGAAAAAACACCATAACAATTTAATATAAGATTCAATTAAAATATAAGAGTACATACATGATAACAATGCAACAATAAACATTGATGAAACATTAGAAATCCTTGAAAAAACATTTAATTATCGGTCTTAAAATAAGATTGTATAATTTCATCAATCTACATGTTTAAACTATTATACAAATATTAACTATTTTTTCCATCATAAATTTATAATTCTTAGCTATTATAATATGTTTAACAAGAAATAAAATCAATATTCTACGATTCTACAATATTTATTACCAGTATTATCATATCTTTTAATTAAATCTCTGCCATATTAAACATAAATAATATAATATACTAAAAAGTTATACCAACAAAAATATGCTGTAACTTTAATTAACATGCAAAAAATCATTATATTTATTAATAATTATTTATAAATAAATATATGATATTATAAAAATTATTATTTGAGTATGACACTATTATTGGAAGTAGAATTCAAATTGATAGGGATTTATAATATCAATTAATAAAATAAATTAATAAGGTATACATGATGAATAGAAAAACTAAAGGATGTTTGGTTTTTTTAATGCTATTGTTCTTAGCAATAGGTGCCGTTAGTGCAGCAGATGTATCAGATGATTCATCAAGCGATGCAGTAACTGCTACAGAACCAGCATCCTCTGACGTATCTACAACATCAGCCAATGATAACTCTAACAGTAAAGTTAGTTCAACGGGTTCACAGAAAAACTTGAAATCTGCAAATGAGTTTACAGGCAATATCGTCAGTAACTATGATAAAAACATAAACACTACCGGTGTTGACGTGACAATAACTCCTAGTGCAGACTCCAACTCTGTGAACATAGGAGTAGATGTGGGTAATTTAAACTATTCAGACTATGAAACAACAGCATTCCAGTTTTCTGATTTAGATTTAAATATTATTCCAAGTAAGGATCCACAAACTCTTAACTTAACATTTACTATGTCAGGTTTAAATATAACAGACTTTAATAAGTATAAATTAAATTTAACCGGTGTTGATTTTGCATTATTACCAACTGCAGATTTATCAGCTCTTAATTTATCATTATTAATGTCAACATTAAACTATACAGAGTTCGATACTAGATATTTTGATTTTTCAGATTTGGATTTATCAATTATACCTAGTTTGGATTCATCAAGTCTTTATGTATCAGTATTATTACCTAGCTTAAAGATTATAAATTATGGTACGAATGCATTGAATTTAACTGATCTTGATTTAAAAATCAACATTCCAGATACAAAATCAACAGATCTTACTATAGGCATAGCTATGTCTGGTTTAAACTATACTGACTTTAAAGACACATTTTTAAATCTAACAGATGTTAATGTTACATTATCACCGTTGACAGGTTCATCAAATCTTGATTCAAATGCTTCAATATCCAATATTAACTATAGTGGATTTGAATCAGGTGGACTTAATATACCAGCATTTAACATTAGTGGTATAAACTTCACTAACTTTAACGTTACCGGATTAGATTTATCACAACTAGATCTATCTGGCTTAACATCAAGTTTTGATTTATCAACCCTAAACTTTTCAGGTCTTGTAGACCTCTTAGGTTCAGGATATGATGCAAGCAGTTATAGAATACCTATTGATTCCAGTGGTTTAGATTTAGGTAATGTAGACTTTTCAAAATTTAATTTATCCGGTCTGGACTTTTCAAAGTTCAATCTAACAGAAATATTTAATGGAATGAACTTAAATACCAGTACTTTAAACTTAAGTGGATTAAACTTATCTGACATGGATTTATCCAATTTAAATCTATCCGGTCTTAACTTGTCAAACCTTGACTTATCAAGTTTAATGGATAATTTAAATATGTCCGTTTTAAATTCAAGTCTATTTAATTCAACCGGTATGGATTTATCAAACCTAGATTTATCTAATCTAAATATGTCTGATTTAATTAATCAATTAGACCTAGGAAACTTCGATTTAGGTAGTATGATGGGTGGATTTGATTTATCAAGTTTTAATATGACAGATTTATTAAAGAACTGTAACTTGATGGATTTACTTAAAGACTTATTCAACCAGAATGGTCAAACACCATCCCAGCCAATAAAACATAACGCTATGCCAAAAACTACATTAAAACAAAACAATAAAGTAACACAGGCAGCTAAAACATTCACTGTTAAAAGAGCATCTGATAACAAGATTATCTGTCAGTCAAACGTGTTTACTTTAGGTGATTTAAATACATTATTTGATCTTGATTTCATTAATGGACATTTAAAAGTCATGATTGATGGTGAAGTTGTATTTGATGGTGATGTTAAAGGAGACTTATCACAAGTAATATTTGAAATTATTGAAAAGTTCCTAGGCGAACATGAAATAAAAGTAGAATTTACTGGTGCTGATGGACAAACAAACACTTATAAAGAAACAATAATAATTGAATAAATATTTCAATTATTTACTTCATTTTTTTTAAACTATATTCTATAACTATAAACTTCTTCTACTGATTTAAATATCCGTATAAAATAATATAAGACTATATTTCTTTAATATATTGATTTTGATAGCCAATTTTTACTTACTAAACATTTTATAATAATTTAAGTTTAGTTAAAATCTTTCTACTTTAATATGATGAAACTCTCTTTTTGGATAATTTTAAAATTGAAAAAGATTTTAGTGATGCACCATTTAAAATTAATACTTTTATCTAAAAATTTATATAAAAACAAAAATATTATAATCAAATATTTAGACATTTATATAAAAATATAACTATTGAATCAAATATTTATATATATAACTTATAAAATATCTTATTACTGTATGATTTTTATTTTTACTGCTTTTTTCATGTCATTTTTTTATATATCGAATAAATCATATTTAAATAAAAGTTATAACTTTAAATACTTATTTAAACAATATAATAAATGGAGGTATATAATGTCAAAAAAATTGTTAATAAGTATATTATTATTAATATGTTTCGTAACTCTAGCTAGTGTCAGTGCTGCAGATAACAGTTCACAAGATACTGCTGCAACTGATAGCAGTACAGCTGATTCTAATGCACCTAGTACAGGAAACATTTTTAATACAAATGGAAATGGAAATTCCCAGTCAACTGGTGGATTTTCAATGGGTAACATGAGTGGAATGAACTTCTCTGGTATGAACATGTCAGATATGATGTCTGGTATGAACATGTCCGGTATGAACTTCTCTGGAATGAACATGTCCGGTATGAACTTCTCTGGAATGAACATGTCCGGTATGAACTTCTCTGGAATGAACTTCTCTGATATGAATATGTCAGATATGATACCAGGTATGAACATGTCCGATTTAATACCAGGTATGAACACAACCACAAATGACACAACACCAGAAGCTAGTCCAAGTAACGCTGATCAAAGTCAGGGAAATTCCCAACCAGCACCAACTGCTCAAAAACAGAAAGTTGTCAAACAAAGTCCAACAAAAACAACTAACAACCAACAGAAAGTATATAAAACACATACTATCAAAAAAGCTAGTGACAATAGTGTAGTATATCAAGGAAACTCATTGACACTAGATGCAATAAACAAAATATTCGGTCAAAATATAGCTAATGGACATTTAGTAGTCTTCATGGATGGTCAGGTAGTATTCAATGGTACTGTAACTGATGATTTATCATTTACCATACTACAGTTCATTGAACAATATCTTGGTAATCATAACATTAAAATAGAATTTACTGATGCCAACAACAATACCAACACCTATGATGAAAATATTATAATCGAATAATCTCATCACCATTTTTCATTTTTTTTAAATATTTTTTTTATTAAATAAGAAAATTAATAAATATGATACTCTTTATTTTTCATCACATAAATTATTACTATTGTTTTCTAACATTAATACTTTAGTCCATCTCATTTTAGTATTACTTTCTTTATTTTAATTAATAATTATGATATTTATTTATATCATGTTGATGATATAATTTTTTGATGTTTTCGAAAAAAGTATTTTGTCAAATGGTCCAAAAATGTTCACTTTTATAACACTATTTGTTCTCAAACTACGAACAAACCATATGTTTTTACTTCGTTATACGGTAGTATAACGAACTAAAATTACAACATCTAACAATCCAAAAAAGTACCAAAAACAAAACCTTACAAAAACACCAAAAATCAACCACGACATATAGATGTAACATACCCAAAAATGAAAAGTAGAAAGAAATTGATTTTTACCCAAAAATTCCAAAAATTTTAACTATAAAAAAAAATATTAGAGGAAAATAAAAAATTAAAGTAAAAAAATAAAAATAAAATATATAAACAATTATATATAAATATATTAATGAGAGTGATATAATGAAAATAATGGAAACTACAAAAATGTATAAAAATCATCAAACACTAATACCAAAAAAAATAAGAGAAGAATATAATATAACAGAAGAATCAATACTCACATGGGAAAAACTAAATGATGAAGAAATAAAAATTAAAGTCAGAAGAAAAAGAAACATCAATGAATTAAGAGGAATGGTAAAATTACCATATAAAACAAATTCAGTAGAACTAAAAAGGAGCATGTATGAATGAAAATATTTTTAGACTCATCATTTATAATATCATTTGCACTAGAAAGTGATGAAAATTTCAAAAAAGCCGATATGCTGATACAACAAGAAAATATATTCGAACAAGACTGTTACATATCAAATTATGTAATAAATGAAGTTATCACAATAATCGGAAATAAATCAGATATTAATCTAGCTAAAGAAACATATTACATATTAAAAGATAACTTTACAATACTAAATGAACAAGAAATAGACAACTTCAACGATAAAGTTATGGATATTTACGAAGAATATGATATAAACCTATCAGTCACGGATGCATCCATTCTACTGCTAATGGAATACTATGATATTGATACTTTAGTATCATTTGATAAAGAATTTAAGAAAAATGAAGAGATAAACCTAATTTATTTAGATTCAATAAGTGAAAAAACTAAACTATTAGAAGATAAATAAGAATATTTAATTCATGGAGTAACAACTATAAAAATGCCAAGTAAATGGAATTTTATCAATTGTAGCAAAAGTATCTCCTCCTTTCTGATAAATAACAATACAGCAACAATAAATAACACTGAAACAATAATATACGGCAACAGAACCAACAAAAATGCCTCGAATGATATGTTTGACGTGGTGTATACGACAATATTATGTGGAGCACCAACAGGCAGAACCATACATCCCACCTTTGCGGCAATAGTCTGTAGACAAACCGTAATTATTATCAAATCAGCACGACGTACCTTCTTTAGTGCCATGATAGAAAATGTTACAAATAGGATTAAGGAAACATCATTCGTGATGAAAATTGAACTTAAAAAAGTGATAAACACCAATACAAAAACAAGCATACGTGTATTTGCGGTTCTTGTCAACAGTCTTCTAACCAGCAGCTCGAATACTGCCAGATTCTTTAAAACCTCAACGATAATCCTTATCACAAATAACAGTATGATGGTATCCCAATTAATATAATTCAAATTGGTATAAGTAACTATCAGAAAACTACCAATATTACCATTAATGATACCAAGATTACCGGTAGTTCAATATGTAATGATGGTAAAATGACTCTTAGTGGAGTTACTACTCCAAATAATGCACGTTTTAATGGTGGTGGAACATTAACTCTTTGTGAAGGAGTTACACTTGGCAATAGAACAACCATCTCCAATTCTATAGAAAACAACACCCTCCACAACAACACACACATCAAACACAAACCACAAAACGAACTAATTATCGAAACCACAAACTTCACAGCAGGCGAAACTGCCACAATCACAGCAAGCATATACTACACAACCCAAGTAAACACCAACATCACCAAGGGAAAAGTCACCTTCAAGGTAAACGGCAAAACACTAAAAGACTCATCTGGTAAAGTAATCTATGCAAAAGTGGTAAATGGTACCGCTACCATAGAAAACTATGAAATACCTTCAGACTGGGCAAAAGATGGTTCAACAATCGAAGCAGTATACTTAACTAAAGCTATTTCATATAAAATAATTCACTACAAATGTGAATAATAAAATATCATTCAAAGAAGGAATGTATCCCACGAAAAAAAGAAAGTCATGAAAATATAAAGAAAAGTAAAATATATTAATTCATACATTATAAGAATGAAAATGTTTCTAACGGTAAATAAATAATGTTTCCATCCTTTTTAATTTTTTGGGTGGTGTCTGATATTATTATTCCATGTGAAGAGTCATAGGCTTCAATTGCATTTTTTACCTGACGTTTAGTTTTTTTACCTATTCCAACTTCAATAGGAATTGGATTTTCAAAACATCTTTGGATTAAAAAGTCGACATTATCCTTCTTTCTTGAATCATAATAAATGTTAAACATTCTATTATTCTTGATCTTCAAATTATTGAATGTTGATGCCACTAGATTTTCAAATAATATTCCCTCATAACCTTTAGGATCTGTTGAAGCAATGCCTAAATTATAACTTAAAGCATGCCTTAAACTAGGTGTTGCATAATAATATTTGAATGGTTTATTTCTTCTTTTAGGAGATGATGTGAAGCTTTCAAGATGAAAAATCAAATACGTTCTTTCCAATGTATCAATGATATTATTTACTGTATTGATATGACAATCTAAAAAATTTGATATTGAATTTCTGGAAATTTGACCGGGGTTTTGTTGTGCAAAGAAATATAATAATCGTGAAGAATATAAAATACTTTCTCTGGATAGTTGAGATATGTTGGGCATATCAACCAGTATTACTCTTTCAATAGTCTCTTCAAGCTTTTTTAAAGTCCTATATTTATCATGATAAAATGACGATGGAAATCCACCATACTTTAAATAATTATTCCATTCATCAGATGAATAATCTTCAATGGATGGATAAGATTTAATAATTTTATTTTCCATTTTGCATGCTTGGTCGATATCTCCATTAAAAATCAATTCAATTAATGCATTTGAAATATCAGGAGAATCATAATCATATTTTAATTTTAAATGTTGTGAATAATTTAAAGGAGTTATTGGTATTTTTAAAAGTCTTCTAGCTGAATCAACATTATATTCCAAATCCAGTGCTGATGAACCTGTAAAAATCATGAAAACATTTTTTGAAGAATCAAATATTATTTTTCCGGTAACTGACCAATTTACATCATATTGAGCTTCATCTATTAAAAGAAATATTTTTTCATCAATTGACCTTAGATTACCAGTATGATACACATTTAAGAATATATCTATCGCATCCATAATACTGCAGTTAAAGATTTTAACTAAATTATCGGCAGATAAATATAATATGTTCTGTGGGTTCACATCCCTCTTTTTCATTAGATATTCATATATCTGAAACAATAATGTAGATTTACCAACATCACGTAATCCAGGAAGTACAATATATCTATCAATAGAATCATCATCTATAAACTCATCAACTAAACTTTTGATTTCGTTAAAATCCGTTCTATGATTAAATCTCTTATTATTGTATGTTAATTCATTATTTAATACTGAAGGAATATTTATCACTTCATTTTTTATAAATTTGATTATTTCATTTTGATTTTTTAGCATGCTTAAACACCTACAAGTATATATTACATTCCGATAGTATATATAAATAACTATTTATTACATTGTAATGTAATATTAAACTATAAATTTATTACATTAGAATATAATAAAAAATCTATATTTTATTAGATTGGAATATAAGATCCAATTAAGCAATTCAACATAAGCAGTTTAGGTCAGCGAAATACAAAGTTATGATTCAATGATAAATATAGTTATAATCAATTTCCATCATAATTCAGGTTACATTGGGGATAGAACATTTCATATATTTTCTAACAATCCACAATCAATATAGAACGCCCTTTTTTCAGATTCATAGAAGCTGTCAGTAGAATATTTTGGAGGGTGTGCGACAATACTCTTTTGAAAGTTTGTCGTGTTAGTCCCTCTGGTTGGAGTTGACTTAGGCTAACTCCTTCTTATATTATAATATCTTATTTTCTTATTATACTCTTATTTTTATACTTCTATTGATATCATGTTTTGTTCTAGGTATGTATTTTTATTATGTTTTGGGCCGTTGCCATTAGTAATTGTTGTGTTCTTGCATTTTCTTCGCCTATTATGTGATATTGTCTGTATTTAAGGGCGTATTTGTTGTATGCGAATTGTGGTTCTACTTTCAGCATCCTGTCTTTGTATCTGTCTTGTGCTTCTTTGGTGTACATTCGGTGTTTTAGTTTCATGGTTGCATCACTCACGTAATCGCTTATTACTTTGGTTGTCATTTTATCTGTTAGGCATTTGGGTCGTGATGGGCAGTTTGTACAGATTGCTCCGTAGTATATTATTTTATCTCGGTCTTATAGGTGGTATATCTTTTTTTGTAGGAGTTTTTGTCCTTCGGGACATATGTAGCAGTTGTTTTTTTCATCCCATGTCATGTCCTCTTTTCCATAATCTTTTTTCTTGTTCTTTTTCTGGTTGTTGGTTCTTCGCAGTTTATCTTTATCTTGTGATGCCAATCCTTTGTCTGATAAAAATAAGGTTATGTATTACATTATAATGAAGTTGTCACAATAATAGGAAATAAATCAAATCTTAACCTAGCAAAAGAAACATATTACTATTAAAAGATAACTTTACAATACTAAATGAACAAGAAATAGACAACTTCTACGATAAAGTTATGGATATTTACGAAGAATATGATATAAAACTATCATTAACAGATGCATCCATTCTACTGCTAATGGAATACTATGACATTCCTACATTAGTATCATTTGATGAGGGATTTAAGAAAAATGAAGAGATTAACCTAATAAATCTGGATTCCATAAGTGAAAAAAACTTGGAATTACTAAAAGAAGATAACAACTAAATATTTAAAGTAGTGAAATAATATAAAAAAAGAAAATGAATTAGATTCAACATGTGGAATATCAGATGAAGAACTCACCAGAAGATTCAAGGCATCAATCAGAATAGATCAAGAAATATGTAAAATTAAAGGACTGCCCATAGCACGTTATGATTATGAACATAAGGAAACTTATCTGGAATACCCTGATGGAAGAAAAGAATATGTCAAAAAATAAATATAAACTACCAGAGATTATTGTATTTGCTGGATCAAATGGTAGTGGAAAAACAACAATAACCCATATGGCTAAAACTAATGAATTTACATTAATGCAGATGATATTAAAAAATCAAATTCATGTAGTGATTTAGAATCCACAATTAAAGCTGAAGAAATTAGAGAATTAATGCTAAAAGAGAAAAAAGATTTTACATGAAACTCTACTTTCAACATATAGAAACCTTAAATTACTTAAAAAAAAGCAAAGGATAATGGTTATTTTATCCGATGCATCTATGTTTATTTGTTCTTTGTCATTCCGGGGCATTCTATGATAAATTAAGTGTTGGTTCTGAGATACCGGCATATATTCTTTTGACTGGTTCTTAAGCCATAAATAGTTTTATCCATTAACTAGGCTAACTTATTGAATTACAATTTTTCTTTGATGAAGTATGTTATGAGATTTTTGGAGTTTTAGTGTTCGAAAAATACAAACATATTTATATTATTGTCCATATAATTATTAATATAAAATATTATGACACGTAAGAACCAAACAATAATAAAAATTGAAAATTATTCTTTGTATAAAGTTATCACACCCAATGGTTGGAGTATAGTAATCATGGATGATAACATATTATTTGATAATTATCATTCAAAGGGTGTTCATGTCCATTTTAATCCTTCCAATCATAATGAGTGGTTAAAAATCAAAGAATATGATTTAGATGAATTGTTTTTAATAATTTTCCAACATATTAAAAATAATAAAAAATTGAAGTTAAAAGAATTATTGAAGGAGTTGATTTAAATGATAATCTCCTTAGTTAAACGACAAAAAGGAAAAACGTTCGTCGAAAACCTTGAAAATCAGTATAAAACTATTGAAAATCTTGAAAAAATAGTTGATAAAACCAATAATATGAAGTTATTGGTTGATTTGGATAATTGGAAATATTATGTTGATCATTCTGAGGAATTGATTGAAGAAGAATTTACGTTCATCTCGGATGATTTATCCTTTAATGAAATAGATTATGCCATTATTTCTATAATTAAATCAGAACATCCAAATAGCATTAGAGAATTATCTGCAAAATTAAACAAAAATATCAGTACTGTTCAGCCACACGTTAAAAAACTTGAAAAACAGGGAATTATAGAATTTATAAATGGAAATAAAAATAACAGCATACCAGTATGTGATTTTGATGCAATCAAGATAGAATTTTAGTTATTCTTGAAAAAATATGTTATGATCGATAAATTGTAGAAATCGTTATTATTTATTAAACACATATGGTTAAAACATTTGGTTTTTACATTAATACAGATGACATAAAAAGAACAACTATATATGATAACTTAGAAGTAGCAATAAAAGCTAAAGAACTTAGAGAATCATTATTAGAAAAACAAGAAGAATTTATGTTTGAAACTGTACTATCTACAGATAGAAAGCTTAAATTACTTAAAAAAGCTAAAGAAATGGGACTAAAAAAAGATTTATTTGATTATCATCCAAACTATAAAAAGATATAAAACCTGCTAAAAATAATCAGTAAATCTTTCAATTCCTTTAATTTTATCAAAATCACTATCAAAACTGACAATTTTGTTAATTTTTTTATCTTGCATACTTTTTAAATTTTAAGAAGAAGGACTCCTCTTTTTCTCATTATTCCGAAGTTCTAATAATGATTTATCTAAACAACCCAATATCACTTGTTGAATGGAAATTTTTGTCTTTTTAGAATATTTTATGTATTATTATCAAAAAAATAGAAAAATTAGAAGTTTAAACCATTAGATAGGTTTAATACTTTCTGGTTGATTATCCAAATCGATTATATAATCGTTTTCAAGATTTTCCGGCCCTAATGGTGTATGGGTAGAAAGGTATACTGTTGGATTATTGGAAACAAATTCACGTACATTATCCAAAGTTTCTCGTGCTAATTCTAAATCTTCAAATACTACGGATAATTTATTGGCATATAATGCCTCATCGGTATATGTTACATCTCCATGAAACATGTAATATTTATCCTCTTTTTCTGCTATCACAATACTGTTTCCGGTAGTATGGCCATTTGCTTCTATTAGGTATATATTATCAGTAATTTTTTCTGAATTTGTAAAGTTATAATATGAACCATTGTTAAATTCTACGGGAATTATATTCTCTCCTTCAAGTTTCATTTCCTCAGCTTCTATTTTGGAGATGTATACTTTGGCATTTGGAAAGCTTCTTATTTCACCTGTATGGTCTGGATGTTTATGTGTTATGAGAATTTTTGTTACATCTTCTTTCTTATATCCCAAATTTTCTAGTGCAGTTACATAATCGGTAATCTTTTCGCCCATATATAGTGGTGCATCTTCATCTCTTGGCATATCAGGGGTTTCTTTTGGCATTCCTGTGTCTACCAAGATTACTTCATCACCGGTATCTATCACATAGTTTTGTAGGCTGGATCTGTACTTGATTGAAGAATCAAATTTGTTTACTCCTTCTTCTCCACCAAAGGCAAATGATTGGGTCATAAATCCATTTTCATATAACTTAACTGCCTTTATTTCCATTAGAAAACCTCAACTTGATTATAAGAATTTGAATAAAAAGTTTTGTAATCCGATTTTTTCAGCTAATTCTATCTGTTCTTCGCTCCAGTACATGTCTTCTTCTTCATCTTTAAGATATTCTTTCATTAAGTCATATGTTGTTATATCAAAGATGCCTGATTCCATAAGCTCTGTTATTGTATTTATTCCATCTACTGATACCTGGTAGTCTGCCTTGATAAATTCAAGTACATCTTCATATACCGGTTTTTCAGGTTGTTGCTGTTGTACTAGTGTTCCTCCTAGGTCTAATATTCTGTCCATGAATTGTTCTACAAAGTCGAGTTCTTCTGTTGCATGTTCTGCATATTTTTCTCCAAGTTTTGTGAATCCCTGTGAGTTGAATATTTTTGATTGGATTCTGTGTTGGAATGAATTTGCGGATAATTCCGTTATGATCATTTGTAATGTTTTAATTGTTTCTTCTTTATTTGCCATTTTTTTTAACCTCAAAATATATAAGACTTAACTAAGTTAAGACTATACATTAGTATATAATTAATAATATATAAAGTTGATTATAACTCCATGGAATTTATTGTTATTTTATGCAGATTCTCTTTAAATTTGTCTTTTTCGGCATCACTTAAACTTTGTGTGAACAATGTTTCCCATTCATAAGTCAACTTCAGTATTTGATGAACCAATAATTCCCCCTTTTGGCTTAAGGATACAATTTTTTTAGATGAATTGTTTTCATCAACTTTACGAACAATATATCCCTTTTTCTCTAATTTTTTCAATATTTTTGTCACATACGCTTCAGAAACAAATAATAAATTAGCTAATTCGCGTTGTGACAATGATTTATAATAAAATATATTATATATGAATGTTATTTCACCCGGGGTAATATCAAAATTTGTTAACTTATTTTTTAGGTAATTATTGTATCGTAAGAGTACATATTCCATATAAAATGTTATTGGAGTAAAAGGCATCCTTTCATCCAGATTATATTTATCCATAATTTCACCTTATATATTATTATATCCACTAAAATATTAATAATAATCATTAATATGAAAAATGGGTTTAAAATAATTCAATGATTAACATTTTATTATTCATTAAAATATGCTCATAATCTTATTAAAAATAATCATCTAATTGATGTTTGATATATCCATAATTTTTATTATAAATTCGGAATTTTACTCTTTAATATTAAATCTTATTAAAACACTAAAAATATTTGAAGACATATACATGTAATTATTGAAAAATACTATTCTTAGTAATTTTTTGAAATGGGAGTTGTAATTATCAAAGTTAATTCATAATATAATATAAATCATGGTATGTACTAATATTATTAGTACTTATAAAATATATTAAAATTTTTATTATATACTATTTTTATTAGCATAAATAAAATATGCTATAAAATTTAATACATGATAACTTTTATATCATATAATAAATATATTATACATTATAATAGATGCTAAAAAATGTGATATAAATAGGATTATAATGAAGTGATAATACATGTCTAATTTACCATGGGGAAATAATCAAAATTTAACAGATAATGAATTTTATAATCGTGAAGGTGAATTAAGTACTTTGAAAAACCTACTTGAAACTACAAGTCAAGGTCATGCACCCGATATCTTTTTAACAGGTCTAAGAGGTGTAGGTAAAACGGTTTTTTTACAAAAAATTAAAAGAGAACTGGATGATGAATATCTGGTTATTTACCTTGATTTTTCACGTGCCGAATGCTTTCAAAAAAATCGGATGAGCATAACCGGTTTATTGAACTATTTCTTCAAGGAAATAATGATTGAATGTCAAAAAAGAAACTTGAATACATTGAATAAAAAAATTGAAAAATATCTAAAAACAAATGATTTCAAGATAAAGGATGTTATTCGGGTAAATTCAATACCAATACCCCTATTTTCATCTGAAAATAATAGTGAAAAAACTATGGATTTTGTATTTAAATTATTAGAAAAATTATACGATGAAAACAGGGAGAAACTGAAAGGTATCCTAATATTTATTGATGAATTTCAAATCATTAAGGACTTGAATGAATATATGGAATCCTTCTTATGGAATATGAGAAGTTATATTCAAAATCAGAGAAATATAGCATATCTGTTTTCTGGATCCATGAGTATGCAGGATAAGTTAATTAGTGATGTTGCAGGATATAACGGTGTCTTTGGAGGTAGAATGTTAACATTAACTATATATCCATTTACTAAGGAAACTGTAAAAAGTTATCTGGATGAGAAAGCACCGGAAATATCATTTACAGAGGATGGATTTGAAAGGTTTTATAGCTGTACTTCAGGAATACCCTCCTATGTAAATATTTTTGCTTCACTTCTGCCTATCGATAAACAATTAGACAAAGATGATATTGTATTTGAATTTGATAGAAAAATATCCGCGATTAGTTCCCACTTGATTAATATTTGGACCAGATTATCCTATCGGGAACAAAGCATTATTGTGGAATTAATCAGTAAGCCATTAAGACGTAAGGATATAGCTGATAACCTGAATATTTCTCCGGGTTCATTAAGTAATTATCTGACTAAACTTCAAAATGAGGGATTGATTCTATTAGATAATAATAAGTATGCACTTTCAGAACCCATACTAAAAAGATGGTTGGAATTGGAGTATAAACAGAAGGGTGTATATCCTTACAGGCAGATTTAATCTGTTAATATTTTTTTCTATTTTTTTTTCATTGAATGTCCTTATGTTTGGCTTATTGTATAATCTGATTTCATTTTGTTCTATTTTTTTAATATTATTTCTATTTTATTTATATATTGACTTAAACATTATACTTAATTATATATATTAAATTAACTAATATATTATTAGAGATATTTTTATGTTCTAAATTTGAATTTATTTGAATTTAATGTAAATCTAAATTAAGTAATGATATTTATTGGAATTTCAAATTAATGTGTATACAGGCGTGAAATTTCATTTAAATGGATAATAATGTTTTTATAATCAATTAAACCTTTTTTTGGTTTTTCATAAAAATGCATCGGAAGAGCATTTCCTATGATATTAAAAATATTTATCAATAACTTAACAATCATAAATGTATCTTCATAAAATACTATCGGAAGATACTTTCCTATCAAAAAAATTAAGAGGTATAAAAAAATGTGTGGAATAGCAGGAGTAATATATAAAGATAAAAAAACACACAATGTTGGAAAATCATTAACATCAATGCTGGAATCCCTACAACACAGAGGACCGGATTCAGCAGGATTTGCCATATATGGTGGATTAAATCTACCAAAAAACAACTACCAATTAAATGTAGAAGTAAAAAACGAACAAGAAATATTAGACAAACTAAAAACAACAATCAAAGAAACAAGTTCAATATATAATGAAGAACTAATCAAATCAGACCAAAAACATAATGTATACCGTTGTGAAATAAAACTCAAAGAATATTCCATGTTAAAGCCATTAATTCAAAATCTGGATGAAATAGAAGACATCCAAGTAATAAACGGATCACACTCATTTGAAATGATAAAAGACATAGGAAAAGTAAAGGACATAGCAAAAAGATACAACGTACCCAAAAGAAAAGGAACACATGGAATAGGACATACACGATTTGCAACAGAAAGCGGAATAGACCGATACCATGCACACCCATATCAAAGCTACATAACACCCGACATAACCGTAGTACATAACGGACAAATCACAAACTACTGGAAAATAAGAGACCCTCTCGAAAGAAAAGGTCACGAATTCAAAACATTAAACGACACAGAATGCATAGTACACTACATAGCAGAAAAACTATCCCACGGATACAAACTGGAAGAAACCCTTGAAGAAGCAGTAAAGGATTTGGATGGCCCATTTTCAATACTTGTAGGAACACCAAATGGAATAGGAATAGCAAAAGACAAACTAGGACTAAGACCAGGAGTAATGGCAGAAAATGATGACGTATTTGCAATAGCATCAGAGGAAATGTCACTGCAGGACGTACTGGATACAAATCAGGTAGAACAAATAGCACCAGGAGAAACCAGGTCATACACCATATAAAAAGAAGTGAATAATATGAGTAAATATATAATTGATGCTGAAGATATGGACGAAAAAGAATTGAATCGTTCAATAAAGGAACATGCAGTAAATTATGATAAACTAATAATTAAAAATCCACAATCAAGACATAACATTGCTGCAGGTGTAACCGAAGAAGTGGAAATAGAAATAGATGGATCAGCAGGATATTTTGTTGGAACAATGATAGACGGTCCAAAAATACATATCAAAAGAAACGCCGGATGGTTTGCAGGAGACAACATGACCCGTGGCGAATTAATCATCGAAGGTGGAGTAGGTGATGGAGCAGGCCAAGGAATATATGGAGGAACAGTAGTCATAAAAGGTGATGCAGGTTCACGTACCGGAGAAATCATGAAAGGAGGAACAGTAATAATCGGTGGAAACAGCGGTTTCATGACCGGACTATTAATGATGGGTGGTCGACTGATAGTACTGGGAAACGTAACAGATGATGCCGGTGAATCCATCATGCGTGGAACAATATACGTACTCGGAGATGTAAAAAGCCTTGGAAAAAATGCAAAAATGGAACAATCCACACTAGAAGATCAAAAAGAGTTGAAAAGATTACTAACAAAATATGGATTTGAAATAACCGATATAGATTATACAAACTTCAAAAAGATTACAAACAAATCCAATAACCACTTAATGGAGTGAAAAAGATGTCAAAAGGAAAAATAGCTATGGTAGGAACTCCCTGTGGAATAATGGCTGCCTCAAAAATACAGCATTATACAGACAGTCCAATATACTTTAAAATAGGTTTATTCTGTATGGAAAACTTCTCCTATCTATACTTCACAAAACTGTTAAAAGAATTAGATTTGACTATGGATGACATTGAAAAATTCAGAATAGAAAAAGGATATGCATTCTTTAACCTGAAAAATGGAGACCAGGTAAAAATTTCATTATCAAAGGCAAAAACCGTTGTAAGAAAAAACTGCAATATCTGTGTAGAGCTGACATCGGAAACATCAGACATATCAGTAGGTTCCATAGGATCAGAAAACGGATGGTCAACGGTAATAGTAAGAACAGATAAGGGAGAAAAAATCATAAAAGATGCTATAAAACACAAATACATTAAGGCCAAGGAATTAACACCATCCCAACTTAAACTATTGGAACGTATAGCATCAAATAAGAAGAAAGCAAATCATGAAAATATAGAAGAACGTGAAGCAAAGGCACGCCCGGTATTATATCAAAGAGACAAGACTGATGAGAATATTATGGAGGAAATATCAGAATCAAACTTTGACGACCTGAGGGCAAATGTGATAAATGTAGGAGCATGTGTACTATGCGGAGCATGTGAATATGTATGTCCTGAGGAATTGATACTCATAAAAAATACAAAGCCACGAAAGAAACGAAAAGAATGTCCTCCTGATTGTCATAACTGCTTTGCAGTATGTCCAAGGACATTTGCACCTGTTAATTTAAGAAATGACCTGAAAAAATCAATAGGTGATTATAAGAAAATTCTAACTGTAAAATCATTAAAACACAATAAAGGTCAGGATGGAGTAGTGGTTACTACAATACTTGATTATCTCATAACAAAAGGTATAGTTAATCAAGCCCTTATTGTTGATAAAAAAGAGGACCTGTCATGGAAACCTTATGCTAAACTAACCAAGGATATAGATGAAATAGTTAAAGCTTCAGGAACAAAGTACTCCGTATGTCCAATATTCAAACCATTAAAACAATTAAAGGAGGATGTGATCTAAATGCCATTTGACGTTAACCGAAGATCAGAAATATGTAAACGAAACAACAACCGGCCTGGATGTTGTTGGTATTTATGTGACAATCCTAAACAGTCATTATGTAAAAATTGCTATAGCTGTTACAGTAATTGTCCCCATGGCGTATATGAGATAATAAATGATGAGCCACAACCTGTCCACCAGGAAAAATGTGTTGGATGTAAGATATGTGAAGAGATGTGTCCAAATAATGCCATATATGTAACGCCATTGCCGGATGAACATAGAGGAATATGGTCCAATTACACGATGCTTGAAATTAAACGTAAATCCATCGAAGGATCATACAAGGTAAGAGGATGTGGAGCAATCAGGCATGTCCCATCATTTGATGATTTAACCATACTTCCTGCTCAGGTATCAAGGCCTCCAATAGATAAATACAGGGAGCCATGTAACTCTGAGGTCGTATTGGGTGACAGATTTGCCGAAAATCCTATAAAGATATCCACACCTATAATGATAGGAGCTATGTCATTTGGTGCTATCAGTAAGGAAGCAAAAATAGCATTGGCACGGGGTTCTAAGCTTGCCGGAACTATAACAAATACAGGTGAAGGTGGAATGCTTCCTGAAGAAAGACATTATGCAGATAAGCTTATTGCCCAATATGCATCAGGTAGATTTGGAGTATCAGCCAATTACTTGAATAACGCCGATGCAATTGAAATCAAGATTGGTCAAGGTTCAAAGGCTGGTATGGGTGGTCATTTACTGGCTGAAAAGGTTACTGCAGAGGTTGCTAAGATTAGAAACATTCCTAAGGGTACCAATGCATTAAGTCCTGCCAGACATATGGATATTGTGGGTCCGGAGGATTTGAGATTAAAAATCAATCAGCTGCGTGACATTACAGATTGGAAAATACCTATTATGGTTAAATTTACGTCGGGCCGTGTAGAACAGGACGTTAAAATTGCTGCTAAGGCAGGAGCCGATATTATAGTCGTTGACGGTATGCAGGGTGGAACTGGTGCAGGACCTGAGGTTGTAACGGAGCACTCTGGTATTCCTACTATACAGGCTATTCTTGAAGCTGATGAAACACTTAGGGAAATAAATCTAAGAGAAGAGGTAAGTCTTGTTGCAGCGGGGGGTATTCGTTCAGGAGCTGATGTGGCTAAGGCCATAGCATTGGGTGCGGATGCGGCTTATATTGGAACTGCTGCTTTGATATCACTGGGTTGTAAGGTTTGTCAGGGTTGTAGTAAGGGAACATGTCCTAAAGGTATTGCAACACAGAATAGATTATTCAGACGTAGATTGGATCCCGTCAGGGGTGGAGAACATGTTGCAAATTACATTAAGGTAATGACTGAAGAGGCAAAGATGTTAACCCAACAGGCGGGTAATACCGACATACAGAAATTGGAGAAAGAGGATTTGGTTTCATTAACAATGGAAGCATCTCACATTACTGGTGTCCCACTGGTAAGAAAAGGATTCAGATAGTCATTGAACTATCATTAATCAGTTTAATATTTAATATTATGGGAAGCTATTCCCAATTACTTTTTTTTTAGAAATTACTTAAACCTATGTATACTTATATTTTATAATATTTAATCAGTGACTATAACGTAATTTTTTTATGAAATTACTGATGGGAATTGTTAAAAAAAATAATAAAAAAAGATATGATATATGAATCATCTTATCATTTTATATGAGGGTGGACATAAGGAGATTTAATAATTATTGACTAAATAGGGCAAGATTTAGTTACATATCTATCACCTTCAATACGATTTTTTTAATTATGTACTATTTATCTTTATATGTTCAGGTATCTTTCACGTTCATAGTCGAATACCTGTATTCTGTAGTCATCCCATTCCTGACGTTTGATTTGATAGAATTGGTTGTATACAAAGTCACCCAGTGCATTTTTAACTATATTGTCTTCTTCCAATGCATGGTATGCTTCCCATAAGCTTGTAGGTAGTGTATTTATTCCTTTATTTGCCAGTTCTTCTGGAGTATACTCGAATGCGTTGAATTCTGTTGGTTCTCCTGGATCCATTTTATTGTCCATACCATCAAGTCCTGCTTCTAGTAATACTGCAAATGCCAGGTAAGGGTTACATGATGGGTCTGCTGATCTGCATTCGATTCTTGTTCCGATTCCACGTGATGCTGGAATTCTTAGTAGTGTTGATCTGTTTTTAAGTCCATATGCTATGTAGCATGGTGCTTCGTATCCTGGTACTAATCTTTTATATGAGTTTACTGTTGGACTAAGTATAGCTGACAGTGCTGGTGCATGTTCTAGTAATCCACCGATGAAATACATTGCTTCCTGTGATAATTGTGTTTCTGTATCTGGGTCATAGAATATGTTTTTGCCGTCTTTAAATAGACTCTGGTTACAGTGCATTCCACTACCGTTTACACCGAAGAATGGTTTTGGCATGAATGTTACGTGATAACCTAGTTTATCTACCAATGCTTTGATTGCCTGTTTGAATGTGATTACTGCATCTGCTGTTTTTAGTGCGTCTGCAAATCTGAAGTCTATTTCATGTTGTCCTGGTGCTACTTCGTGGTGGCTTACCTCTATGTTGAAGTCCAGTTTTTCAAGTCCTAATACGATTTCCCTTCTTATATCTGTTCCTTTGTCTAATGGTTCTACGTCAAAGTAGTCAGCTTTGTCTGCCGGTTTATATTGGCCAAATTCATCTTTTTCTATGATGAAGAATTCCGGTTCCGGTCCCATATTGAATTGATATCCTCGTTCTTCTGCTTTTTTTAATGATTTTTTTAGTACTCCCCTTGGATCTCCTTCAAAGTGTGTTCCATCAGTATTGTAGACGTCACAGATAAATCTGCATGTTCCTTTATCTTCTGGTCTCCATGGTAGTGCTGAGAATGTATCCAGATCTGGTTTCAATGCCAGGTCACTGTTATTGATATCAGTAAATCCCGGTACTGAAGAACCGTCAAATAACAATCCATCGTTTATGACATCTTCTGCATCGTCAGCTTTTTTTAGTGATACTGCCATGCTTTTTGGGGTACCATGGATATCTGAAAATTGTAGTCTTAAAAATTTTGCTCCTGATTCGTCTATCTGTTTTATTACATCATCTATTTTGTCATCTCGTTCTGACATGATTTTCACCAGTTTTTTTTGTTGATATTAAAATAATTCTTATTGAGATTTTATATTCTGTTTTTATAATTTTTTCGGAAGTATGCTTCCTACTTCCTATTATGATGTTCATTATATATAAATGTTTTTAAAAAAAAAAGAAAAAATACATCAACAAAACATATAATTAAATTAATTAATGATAAAAATAAATCAAAATCAATAATCATATATGATAATATTCATTCATTATAATTAATTAATTGAATAAACTAATAATTTAAAGAAATTAACTATTTAACTCATAATGAATAAAAAAAAATATTTAAATAAATTAAAATTTTTTAAAAGAATAATATAATCAAAAAAGGATATCAAATTGAAAAAAACATAAAAAGGGAGATATGGTTAAGAAAGAAAGGGATATTTACAATCTATTTATTATACTTAAAATTCTACAGTAAATAATTATACCAATATTTATAAGTCATCATTTTTTAAAAATTCAATAATATTTTTATGTTTTATTCCTTTTTGAGACATGTCATGTTCATCCATACTGAAAATATATTTATCATACTGATCCCGAACTTTTAGTAGTGGAGTAATCTCCCTTTCAATAGTTTCTGGACTGGATAATTGCCAAGTTATTTGTATATAACATTTATTTCCATCTTTTTTACAAAGAAAATCTATTTCTTTGTCATATATCTTTCCAATTTTTACTTCATATCCTCTTCGTAATAATTCAATATAAACAATATTCTCAATAACATGTGTTTGTTTAGTCCAGTTGCTTTCTATTAAAGCATTATGAAAGCCATGATCCATTAAGTAATATTTTTGTTCAGTACTGAGAATTTTCTTTCCAATAATATCTTCTCTTCTAAGCATAGATATGAAATAAGCGTTTTCTAAATAATTTGTAAAATTTAATATAGTATTTCTTGAAGTTTTTTCAGTATTATTCTTTAAATAATTGGTTATACTTTTTGAAGAAAATGTTTCACCCATGGTATTCATAATATAATTAGCAAATCTTTTAAATAAATCCATTTTTTTAATGGTATATCTTCCAAAAATATCATTATAAACAATAGAAGCATAAATATCTTTTAAAACAGCTTTTTTAGCTTGTTTGTCATTTAATTCTAATATACCTGGCATTCCACCAAATTCAAGATATTCTTCAAAGAGTTCCTTTTCAATTGTATCAGTTAATTCCAATTTTTTAACTTCAGAATAATACTGTAAGAATTCTTTAAATGAGAAGGGATAAACATCTATCTGAATATATCTTCCAGATAATAATGTAGCGTATTCTCCAGAAAGTAACATTGAATTAGAACCAGTAATATAAATGTCACAGTTTAAATCTGTATAAAAACCATTAATACTTTTTTCCCAATTTTTTACTAATTGTATTTCATCAAATAACAAGTATACCTTATCTGTAATATCATCACATACTCCAAGAATTAATTCATTTAACTTTTTAGAAGTAGTGATATCTTGATATTTAATAGATTCAAAGGAAAAATAAAATATGTTTTCTTTTTTAACTCCTTTTTCTTCTAATTCATCTATTATACTATGAAGTAAAGTTGTTTTTCCAGATCTACGTATGCCTGTAATAATTTTAATAAAATTCGTGTCAATAAACTCGTTGATTATATTAAAATACTTTTCTCTTTTAATCATAAAAGAAATCCCCATGAATAAATATTTTTTTAGATTAATTAATCTAGTTATAATTATATTTTGTTAAGTATAAATATATTATGATAAATTTTTTTATAATATGTTACATAAATTATTTTTATAAAAAAATTTTTTTAATTTTGTTGAGTGAAGACAACAAATTAATAAAAATCATAATTAAATTTAGTTAATATCACATATCACTAAATGATTTATTTTTTGTTAAATATAGAAAACAAAATTAACCATATTTATGTTACTAATCAAAAATGAAATTTAAGATTTAAATTAATAATGCAAAAAAAATAATCATTATACACATATAAAATGCATAAAAAACGAATTCACTTTGGGTTGTTTTATAAAAAATCATAAAATATAATAAAAATAATGAGTAGACATTTATATATAAATGATAAATATACGACTATCGGTTTAATTAAAATATAAAAGGTGATTTTTTTGAATAAAAGTGACATAGAACGTGATTATTATATGTTACATGGCTCACTGGCTAAAAAAGGCTATGATTGGTGGTGGCATTCATTAACGGCATACAATAAAGAAACAAAAGAAGCAAAAGCATTCTTTATAGAGTATTTTGTATGTAACCCTGCATTAGCTGAAGATAAACCAACATTAGGTCAACATCCTGAAAATCAAAAATTAGGTAAAAAACCATCATACTGCATGATAAAAGTTGGAAGTTGGGGAAAGGATGCAAAGCAGATACACAACTTCTATTCAATGAAAGAATTCTCATGTCCCAATGATAAACTTGACATAAAAGTAGGAAACTGTAGCCTAACTGAAACACATATGGAAGGATCATGTATCGTAAGCCAACAAGAAGCAAAAGAACATCCCGAGTATATGTGTGATGCAGGAAATATGACATGGAACTTGGATATAGATAAACAGATTACATTCAACGTAGGCTATGGAGCAAATAAACTCTTCAGAAAACTAAATTCCTTCGAGATGTTCTGGCATGCAGAAGGAATAAAAACCCAATACTCAGGTACAATAATACTTGATGGAGTGGAATATGAGGTAATCCCGGAAAAATCCTATGGATACGCGGATAAAAACTGGGGAGGAGATTTTACCAGTCCATGGCTATGGATATCCTCATGTAACATAACCAGCCTGATAAGTGGAAAAAAATTAAACAACTCAGCATTCGAAGCCGGTGGAGGACGACCAAAAGCATTTGGAATAGAAATACCAAGAAAGCTATTAATAGGTTTCTACTATGAGGGAAAAATGTATGAATATAACTTTGCAAGATTCTGGAATATGGTAAAGATAGACTTTGACTTCAAGGAAGGAGAAGATATTCATACATGGACAGTCAACGCATCAAACAAGGATTCATACATGGAACTGACCCTACATTGTAAGCGTGACGAGATGCTACTTATTAACTATGAGGCACCAACCGGACTGAAATTACATAATCGCCTATGGAATGGTGGAACAGGATACGGAGAACTAAAATTATACGAAAAGAATGGAAAACTAATAGATCACGTTAAAATAGAAAATGCCGGATGTGAATATGGAGAATATTGTTAAAAGTCAGCATTATCTAACTATATCAGAGGTGTAATATGAATTACTTTAAACTAATTCTTAAAAACCCATTTAGAAACAAGACAAGAAGTTTACTTGCAATAATAGGCATAGCTATAGGCATTGCTACAATAGTAGCATTGGGGCTTATAACAGCATCCCTTGAGGATTCAACAGAGACGACATTGAAGGATGGTTCAGCTGAAATTACAGCTACTAAGATTGGCAGTTCTCTGGCATCATCCTCAGGTAACCTTAATGAAAGCTATGTGGAAGAACTATCCAAAATTGACGGTGTTGAAAAAACAGCAGGAATGCTAGAAAGCAACGTCATCGACACATCAAAAAACAGTGATTCGAGACGCTATGGTTTTAGTCTTTATGGGGCAAAAAAAGATGACTTGTCCATTGTGGGCATAAGCAATGTAAACGGTAGCATATTTAATGAAGATGAAAATGAACTTATAGTAGGAAAAAACCTGGCAGATGAGGAAAACTATACCATCGGCGATAAGATAGACGTATACGGTGACGAGTTTAAAATAACCGGTATCTATGAAACGGGTTCCATATTCTATGATTCAGCGATGTATACCAGCTTAAGGAAATTACAGAACTTAACAGATAATGAAGATAAGATATCAAGCATATCCATCAAGATTAAAAAGGACGCTAATCTAACCACAGTAAATGATAAGATAAAGGATGAATATAACGATACATTAAATACCATCACAACCGAGGAGATGGCTCAAACAATAGATGATACACTGGACATGATTAATTCGGCCACTACCGCTATAGAGGCATTGGCCATAATCATTGGAGGACTGGGTGTTATCAATACCATGATGATGACAGTATTTGAAAGAACACGTGAAATAGGTGTTTTAAAGTCAGTGGGCTGGACTAAAAAAAGAATCCTTGCAATGATTATGGGCGAATCAATTGTACTGACTATACTATCAGGTATTATCGGGTCAATATTAGGTGTGATTGCCGTTTTCATATTATTTAAAGTAAATGGGGATAACATGACTTTGATATTTAATATTAACATATTTATCAAGGCATTTATTGTAGCTTTAAGCGTAGGTATTATAGGTGGTTTATATCCTGCAATCAAGGCTTCAAGGTTATCACCTACCGAGGCATTACGGTATGAATAGGGGTGTTTTGAATGTCAAATATTGTAAGTATCAGAGACCTTAAGAAATTCTATGATAACGGTGAAACGAAGGCATTAAATGGAATCAACCTTGACATTAAGAAAGGTGAATTCGTATCCATAATCGGCCCGTCAGGTAGTGGTAAATCAACACTTCTTAATATGATCGGTGCACTTGACTATCCCGACAGCGGCAGCATAAAAGTTGATGGTATTGACCTGAACAGTTCAAAGGAGAATTTATCAAAGTTTAGAAGCCAAAAGATTGGATTCATATTCCAGTTGCATAATCTTATACCAAATCTC
This sequence comes from Methanosphaera sp., assembly GCA_017430835.1. The sequence continues at coordinate 13,514 of JAFRMD010000017.1, read as the reverse complement.
AGTGTACTTGAAAACGTGGAAATACCATTAATCGGAAAACACTTAAGAGTTAATAAATCCAATGAGAATAAGGCTGTGGAATTACTTGAAAGTGTTGGTTTGGAGGATAAGATTCATCAAAATCCTACAAAGATGTCCGGTGGTCAAAGACAGCGTGTAGCAATAGCAAGGGCACTAGTAAATGAACCATCAATTATCATAGCCGATGAGCCAACCGGTGCATTGGATACTAAAACCAGCCAGAAAATAATGGATTTGCTTAAAAAGTTACATAAAAAGCGTAACGTAACGCTGATAGTGGTTACCCATGATCCGGCTGTTGCCAATCAGGCCGATAGAATAATAACAGTACGTGACGGTCAAATAATTGAATCCGATGATGAACTTGTAAATACCTCCATTAACAGAAATGATGAAATAGTCGATAGCAATATTGATTTTGTTGACTATGTGACAAATGAGGATAATATAGGTTGCATGATTCCAAGAAAAATAGTTGTCAAAATGGATAATAAGAAAATGCAGCTATACATCAAGGCTTTAACTAGCAATCAGATTAAAACGGCTAGGTTGAATGAGGAAGAAGGCAAGTCTACCTTCCAGGAATCCATTGTACATATGGGTTCATATAGCTTAAGTGGAAAACAGATACCAATAGCTGTACTGCAGACGAAAATACCTGCAGGCGTGATAGATCAGATTTCTGATAAAATAATTAAATATAGCTTATATGGACAATAATTTAATCTCCCTCTTTTACTAATTTTTTTAAAAAATCTCCTATTCTATTGAAGTATTTTTTTAATTAACATGGATAAATATTAAATCATTATACAAAAGGTATATAAATGGCTGCGGGAATTCATATTGTAAATAACCTGTTTGCTTTTTATGTTTCCGGTTTTTGCCTTGATAAGATAACAACCAATGTGAATATGCTCTTATTTAGTATGGATATAATATGTGTAATAATAATTAGCATATTGCTATTAATATGTCTAGTAAACAGGATTGTTTTAAAAATACGGATGGTTAAATATTCAAACTTTTTTCTTTTTTTTAGGTAATATTATTTATCGTAAAGGCCATAATTCATTTATGTTTTTATAAAAAAATAAAATGGGGATTATAAAAAAATAGGTTACCTGCTTAGATTAGCACCCATTTTAAATGCTTCTTCCATGTCAATTGGAAACTGGTTCTCATTAGATTTTATCTTATCTTCCTCATTGAACATTCCCATATTGTATTTGCTGTAATCATTTACCTGCAATGTATTGCATGAAGGATATATCTCAACTTCACCATTCAAGAAGTTAAACAATCCTTCAAAGCTGGCAAATTTATCCTTATAGTCACTTTCATAATATTCAAGTGGAGCGTTCATCGTATATATCAATCCGACATTAATTTTTCCTTCAAAATAGTTTCCACCATCATAGGATAGTGCAACAAATATCAATCTTTCAATAAATGCCTTGTATTGGCTTGCAGGTTCTCCCATATAGATAGGAATACCTATAAGTAATGTATCGGCTTCATATACCTTATCTATAAGTGGTGAAAGATCATCCTTCCAGAAACATTTACAGCGTTCCATATTCTTCATCTTACATATAAGACAGCTTCTACAACCGGTGAAGTTCAAGTCATATAAGTCAACATATTCTGTTTCGGCTCCTACAGACTCGGCACCCTTTTGAGCTTCTTTCATTAGTTTTGCCGTGTTCCAATCCTTACGTGGACTTGCATTTATTACTATCGTTTTCATATTAATACCTACCCTCTAATAAAAGAAGTAGTATCAAAATATATTATACTTCTCGTGTTCATTTAATTATTTATTGTTGAATATATTTAAGAGTATCAGTGTTTTAGTTTTCCATAGAAATAGGATAGCATTTTTCAACATCTATCAAGAAAATTAGGCCAGTAATGAATGTAGTGTCATCATTCAATTATAACTGTGCTAGATTATCCTCTTCATCTGCCGTTTTAGGTCTTCATGATGGAACTTTTCATAAATAGTCCTATAAAAATCCCCTCTAGAACCATTGAATTTTCTATGGTTAGTGGTGTTATAATTATTTCAGGTGATATCGAGTTTATCCATGGATATCTTTCACATCACCTGCATGCTTCATATGGTATATACTGCTCCTTTTTTAATGGTAATATCATTGCATATTAATATATGATTTAAAAAAAATTCCTATTTAACTGTTAAGTTTATATTTTTATGAGGCCGTGTCCGCCTATACTTAACTCTTGGAATTCCTATGACAAAGGCGGCATACATGTGTTTGTTTGAATCTATTTCAGGGAAGAATTCCATTAACTTATCATTATCAACCTCTTCAGCCATGCCTATAAAGAGGGAATGGAATCCACCCAAACCTAAAGTATATGCCATTAATTCTATACGTGTCATTGCTATAACGGCATCGGTCTTATTTTCACTAAATGCCAACAACAGCTGTTGACCTTCCCATAACAATGGATGTCTTTTAGAATTTCTGTTTTCATCCCTTAAATAATCACCAACCTGTTTTATTCTAAAGAATTCATTTTCCTTGGCTTTTATGATATCATAGACATGATCTATAAAATCGTCAAGATTCTCTTCAACCAAAGCAAATTCCACATCCTGTATATTCTGTCTGTTGGGACTGTAATATGCAGCTTCCATCAATTTTTCAATTACATCAAGAGGTATCTTTTCATCCTTAAACCATCTGCATGTTCTTCTTTGCTTATAGAACTGAAGTAAATCATCATAACATACAGGAATGTCATCCGGATTATATTCCTCTACACGGTCTATTTGATTGGAGTATGCCTTTATAGAAATGGCATTTGTAGGACATAACGTAGAGCACTGTCCACAGTCAAAACAATTGCTTTCAACATCAACCGCCTTTTTATCCACTATTTCAATATTGTCCCTGATACATACCTGTTTACATAATCCACATCCTATACACTTGTTTTCATCTATGATTAAATGTTTAATACGAAAACCCCCTATAATAATATATTATTATGTATATATCTATTTAATAGTATATTAATAAGTATTCTATTATGCATGAAGACATGTAAGTTCTTAAGTGTCACTTCCCAAAAATAATTAGAAATAAATTTTTTTAATGAAAACAGACATAAATATATATTAACATAAATTCAATCAATAATTCTATAAAGAGGTGTGTCATGACAGAAAGCATCAAGATAAATCCAGAATGGATCATATGGTCAAGAAAATCATTAAACTATACACTTGAAAGTGCCAGCAAGAAGTTGAAAGTCCAGGAGTCAACACTATCCAAGTGGGAAGAAACTGGAATACTGACCTATAAAAACATGAACAAACTGGCAAAGGTATATGATGTTAGTCCACTATTGTTTTTAAACAATACACCTCCACCAAAAATAGAACAATACGTCAAGGACTATAGGACAATGAATGATAAAAGGATACTTTCAAGTCCTGAAATATTAAAGGAAATAAAACATGCAAAACGTAAAAGACTACTTCTATTGGAAATAGCCGATAAGCTGGACAAGGATTTGTCATTCAAATACTATCAAAACGAAAACAAAAGCAAAACAAAAATCGTCGAAATAATCAGAGAATCATTGGATATCAATGCAGACAAATTAAACAACTACACAACCGATGATTGGATTAAGGAATTCGAAGCACTCAACATACTAATATTTAAATTCTACAATATAAAGCCAAGTGACATAAATGGATATGCATTCAACAACCAATACCTACCAATAATAGGTATTAACAATAGAAACTCCGAGATTGAAAAAATCTATTCATTATTCAATGAATATGCACACCTTCTTATCAGCAAGGATGGTATAAGCGGAGATTATAATACACAAAAGGATGAACGACTCTGTAATTCAATAGCATCCGAGATAATGCTACCTGAGAAGGAAATTAAAAAGATAAAAATAGCAAACATAAATAGTGTTATTAGAATAGTTTCAACACGTTATAACGTAAATATGGAAACCGTATTGTACCGATTACGAAATCTCAATCTATTAACCGATGAGGAATTGGAAGAACAGTTAAACAAAAGAGTCTACAACAGCGATGAAGAAACAATAGAACAAGAGGATACACAGTCAGAACTACTCGTGGATAATACAAAACTTGTCAAAAAATCAACCGATAAAAAGAAAAACAATCAAAAACGATTAAAAAACTTAGCATCCAGAAACATTAACCAAAATGGACGACTATATACACAGATATTACTGGAGGCATATGACAATAACATTATAAATGACTTGGATTTATCCAATGAATTGGGAGTACCACATAGCGTAATACCATATCTAATAAACAAAATCAGTGGGGTGCGAAGATGAACAAAGCCAAATATCTAATAGATACCAATATTTTTCTCAGATTCCAGACCGGTGAGGAATATGATAGGGATTGTTTCCCCACTCATTATGATAACTTCCTTAAACTATTGGATGACGGTACTGCCATATCCATAGACAAAGTTAAAGATGAACTGGATGATGAATTCTTCTGCGTTGAATATGAAGACATTTTCAAAGCCAGTATCACAAACGAGATAACTGAAACATACAATAACTTAAGATCCAGAATACCAGACTACTTTGACACGGTAAGCGTTGAAAAGCCATTTGATGCAGATCAATACCTCATAACCTATGCATATCACAACAATTTATGTATAGTTACACAGGATGAATACCTGTCCACATCAAGCATCAATCCAGCGATAAAAAAGTACAATATACCAACCATATGTGATTATCTGGGTGCAATATGTGTAGATAACCGTGACAAAAAAGACAACATTGGCAAGTATAATGATGGATTTGGATGCATCTGTTTAACGGAATTAATTAAAATGGAGCATTTAATGAAACAATAAACAATTATCCATATTTCATATTTTTAAGGCCGGTATTATAAAAAAATATTATGAAAAAGTTTATTATATACAAAATATATAATAAGAATAGAAATACACATATTGTTCAACCTTGATTAAACTATCAATATTACCATTAGAACAGGCAATCATCAATAAAGGAGGGGTACCATGTTAAAAATCAGAAAAGCAAGTATAAACGATGCAGATGCCGTGACAAATCTCTACGAAGAATTAATTGATGCCATTAAAGATAATGAATATACACCACAATGGGAATATGGTGTTTATCCCAAAGATGAAAACATTTTGACTGCAATAGAAGATGAAGAACTATACGTGGGAGAAATTGACTCTGAAATTGTATCCTCCATAGTAATTAACCACAAGCCAAGCAAGGGCTATAATCAAGTCAGATGGAAAATAGATGATGAATATGATAATATTTATGTAGTTCATCTGGTAGCCGTAAAGCATGGCCATGGAAACAAGGGAATAGCCAAGAAAATGCTAAACTATGTCTTTGATTTGGCAAAGGAAAACTCAATAAAAAGCGTACGATTAAGCATAATGGAAAACAATCTTCCCGCCGAAAAAGTATATAAGAAATTGGACTTTGAATATATCGATACAATAACCATAAAAGCAGACGAACGCGGATTAAAGACTTTCAACTTATATGAAAAACTCATATAAACACACAAACTTTTTTTTTATTAAATTAATCAATCTTCACCATATAAATCAATAATAAATTTATTCTAAAAAAAGATAGTATGAATTGTAAATAATTATACAATTCACCAATAGATAATAATCTTCAACTGCCTATTTTATTTGTTCAATAAGGAAACCTGCAGTAAACCCTGTTTACCGGTAACGTAGTCCTTTTTATCAAGATGTAATTCGTATAACAATTCCATGGTGTTATCCATTTTGCCCATGACATCCTTTGGAATACTGACAATCTTAGCCCATTGTTTATTCTCATTTTCCTTGCTGCTTTTTTGATTTGCATTCTTTCTGGTTTTTAACTTGACATACTTGTATGGATAATAATTGGGTGGCTGTTTAGTGGTGATATAATAATTATCCATACGTTCATAGAAATAAATACCATCGGGTTTGGAAAAGAATTCAACGAATGGGTAAGGAAAACTACAGGTAAATGAATGATACTCCTTCAAGTTACCATTTTTGTCTTTTACCCTAGTTCTACTGATAATTAATTTATACCTATCCGTTAACTTCTTCTCATCAGCATTTAATTTAATGGAAATCATATTTAAATGTCAGCCTCTAGTGACTCGTCACGTTTTTTAAAGAATGATGCGTTGATTAATGTTTCATCAAATACCACGGCACTACCTGTGATATCCTCATCATCAACCCTGTAATCAATACCTAAACCTACAGAATCATAGGATTCCATTTTGGATTTTCTAATATCGTTAAGGAAGTCTTCACTTCTTTCATCAACAATTTTGACTTCTTCATCCTGCTTTCTCATGGCATCTATGATATAGCTTTCTACCAGTCTATCATGATACTCCTTGTATCTGTCACTGTTGTATAACATTTCCAAACCAACCAGTCTTCCATTGATATATACAATGAATCCATTCTGGTTTTTTTGTAACTTAAATGCATCCCTGTATTTGTCTATATCATATGTTTTTTCCCGGTAAACATCATTCAATGAATTGGTTGGACTATCACAAGAGAGGGTATTTTCTGTAATAGCAATGTTGTTCCAAACTTTTTGTTGATCTGATTTATAACCTCTACGGGATTTTAATGAATTGTAAACGCTGCTTGATTTGTCACGTCTTAGAAGGCTGGATGCCATGTGTCTGGAGGATGAGAAATGTTGTGAATTGTAATGCCATCTACCGGCTTCCGTACAGCTTACTGGTATGATTTTTTCGCTTTTTGCCTCTATGATTATTGTAGCATTAGCGATTCTATTTTGTTTTGCACCTATAATTTCTTCACCATCCAATATAAGCAATGGGGTTACGGCGTTGTTGATTACTCTTACTTCACCTACTGAACCGCCCTCGTCGACTTCGGATATTTCAACCAATCCTAGTTCCAATCCTTTTTTCAGACTCATCAAGTCAACATCCCTCTTTTCAGGTATGTTCAATCCAATAATGGTCATGTTACCAAAATGCTGTGGAGCAAATGTGTTTATATCGTTTAATATTTCATCTAAAACCTCGGTCATTTCAATACCTCCTAGATATAGTTAATATCACTATCGGGATTGCTTTTTTCTTGGTCAACTTCATCACTAGTAAGAACCTTAGCAATTATTGCATCCCCTATAATGAATTTAACTTTTGCATAGTCAACATCCAATATCTTATCATATAAACGTCCTGCACTATAAGATCCTTTGGCTACGGTTTTAACACTGTTAGCCACATAACCTGATGGGCCAGCATATCGTAGTTCAACACGTATTGCCTCATCATCATAGTTATTTTCAGGTTCTTTTACTAGTTTCATTAGGGAATTTATCTTAAATACTTTAATGCCATGAAAATGATTCACGCCATTGACTGTAAAATATATACCTTTTTCTTTCATAATCCTTACTCCATCAATGATTTAATAATTATCTATGAATGACATACTTTTTTTCTATATTTTTTGTAATTATGTCTATGGAATTAATGGTATATAAATATTTCTATAAAGTATTCCGAATATATGAATGTTTATGAAATATTATGATAATTGCTTCATCACAAAATATGAAATTTTTATAATGAAATATCATAATACTATTTAATACTTAGTATAGCATGTCTTATATATGCTTTAAAGGATTTTCTTTAATAGGATTTTTTTATAATTAATTTTTTTAAATAATATGCCATTTTTATCTCTTTTTTCCAGAAACACTTAATCCTTTAACATCATATCAATACTTTTAGGATTTGAATATAGGTTTTACTTATACCCATTAAAGTTATTTATTTAAAAGAAGGAATTTTTCATAGGGTAACTCAAATGAGTATTATTCAAAAAGATATTAATAAGAGCATAATCGGTTGAACAATGATATCCTTTTTCATCAATATTATATTTGTAGTACCACACCTAACAAAGCATGGTGTAGATTATTTTCGGTAAGCAGGTCAAACTTTGATAAATGGTGGAGCGTTTGGTCCTGAATCTAGCTTAATTGCAACCATTGTAGTTATTATTGCAATTATCATAGCATTTATTATAAGAGCTATGATATATTATCATAAATGATACTATTATCCAAACCGTTTTTCCATTTTTCCCACTTTTTTTATTGTTTTATTATATATTTTAACTCTTTTGTCATTTGTCTAGTATTATTTTATATTAATTTAAAATAAATATACGATTTAATAATATATCAATGTTATATTTTATAAATTATAAAAAATATAATTATTAATACTATAATTAACAGAATAAATATAAAGGTGAAAAGATGAGTGATACAATAAAAATTTTAACTATCCAGGATATTTCATGTTACGGTCAGTGCTCAATAACAGTAGCACTTCCAATCATATCTGCATTTGGAATTGAAACGGCCGTTTTACCATCAGCAGTATTATCAACACATACCTCAGGATTTACAGATTACACATTTAGGGATCTAACCGAGGATTTACCGGCAATTAAAGAACACTGGGAAAAAGAGGACATCTACTTTGATGCAATATATACAGGATATATCGGTTCAATAAAACAGTTAGACTACATTAAGGATATTATAGATTCAAGACTAAAAGAGGATGGAGTGGTATTTGTTGATCCTGCCATGGCAGACTATGGAGAATTCTATTATGGATTTGACCAAGAATTTGCCGATAAAATGGGAGAATTATGTAAATTGGGAGACTATGTCCTACCGAATACTACCGAAGCATGCTACCTGCTTCATAAAGAGTGGAAGCCAAACTTCACAAAGGAAGAAATGCTTGAAATGTCAGAAGAACTTTCACGGTTTACCAAAAAACATGTTATTCTTAAAGGAGACAATCATCGTGAAAACGAACTTGGAATGATTGTCTTTGACAAGGATGATAACAAATCAGAAATCGTTTACAACGATAAGATAGATCATTTATCACATGGAACAGGAGACGTATTCGCATCAGCATTTGTGGGTTCAACAATGAATGGTAAAACCCCAACACAATCAGCAAAAATAGCAGGTGAATTTACCAAAAAAGCCATTGAAAAAACAATTGGGGATTCAAACCATGCATATGGAGTTAAATTCGAACAGGTAATTCCGGACTTATATGATTTATTAAAATCAATATAACACCCAAATGATACATATTCAATTAACTCATAGTAGAAATATTAAAAAGCAATACAGACAATTATTAATAACATCCCTAGAAAAAAACGGTGATGGATGACTTTTTAAAAGTTAATCTATCCCATAATAATTTTTCTATTCATTACTGATTTTTATTTACTTGACCGTGAGGGTGATAAAATCTTAACATTAGAATACAAATACGTTTTTCATATACCATTATATACACATAACGATGAAGGATTAATAGAAATAGATATTGATGAGCTCTTGGATGAATTAATCGATAATCTAAACGATAACGGATATCATAGCTTTTATATGATAAAGGCAAAAGGTTTTTATAAATCAAGATGCTTTGATGAACTGTTGATAACAATATTTGCATCAGAAGAGGATAGTCAGCTAAAGCCTCATCTGATATTTAAGAAATGGTTTGATGATAACAATGACATTCTTAATCAGGAATCAATGGCATATGAATATAACAACAGATTGCATATTGAAAAATTAAAGATAAAAAATTAAATGGGGATTAAAATACTTCTTCATCTACTTATTTTTTGATGATATATCTATAAATCAAGGCGTCTGCCGCTATTTGATGTATCACTTATATTTATTTTAACAAGAGGCCTTATTTGTTCCAATTCATAATCCTTCAGGTTCAGCTTTTCCTGCAAATCGTCAAATGATTTAATGTACACACCGGCATCCCTTAACTGAATAATCTTCTTTGCCTTTATAATATTGATAGAAGGCAACTCTTTCAGTTGTTCTTCAGTAGCGGTATTAATGTCAATTACTGTAAATTCTCTAGGTATGTCCTGATTATTATCATTATCTTGCTGTGGATTTGTATCCTCATAGGGAACGTTTAATTTTTCCTCTATTCTTTTATCCAATTCATCCCTTTCCTTTTTTAACTCAGCACGTTCATTTCTTATTTCATCAAGTATCCGATTCAATGTCTCATCAGAATTGTCACTATTGTTTACAGTTTCCGTGTTGTATATGACCCTTTCTGTTAAGTCATTTGCCTCCGTCTTGGCTAGGCTTGCTACAAATGCCAATTCATTTATTGATTCAATTTTCTTGTTACTTCTATACTCGATAATCCTCTTTGCACGATTATCACCTATATGAGGAAGAGCACATAACTGATTATAATCTGCAGTGTTGATGTTGATTTTTTTACCATTATAAGGAATCTTTTTATGTAGATTGACATTATCCTTAAACGGATTGGTATGTGTCGGTTTAGGATTATTTGGTAGCTTGATTTTCTCTTTGGGACTATATTCATCCACTATATGATCATAGTAATTGTTGTTGTATCGATTATTATTGTAATTGTTGTTGTTATTAAATCTATATGTCCTGTTCGTATTATTGTTATAGCTTGTGTTTTGATTGTAATTGCTATTGTTATTATTATTATCCTGATTTTCATCATAATTTTTTGCCAGATAAGCTGATATCAATGTAAATATTAGAAGCAATAGAAGCCTAACACCATTATTAAATATCAAATAAAATAACATTGTAAAAATCAATATTGGAATTGCACAAATGTCATATTTATCCGGTAATCGACTCCCTATTATCATAAGAGTTTCCAGAAAGATTATTATTGCACCTATTGCTTCTAAAATCATTATTATCACATCTATCTATTAATGATAATTACATCAATATTTTTATTTTTTTTCAATCATATTAGCTTATAGTATGCCAGGAAGGATTTCATCATCTTATATGATTTTTCAACACTGCCCTTTGCTATAGTACCATGAGCTGTCTTGACTTCACATGTTACACTGGTTATGGAATTTAGATTACAGTAATCCTCCAATGATCCAGGATATTCAGTACCGGCCCTATTATAAATTATTGAACTGCTGCCGGTTTTACCTGCAATGTACTTTGACAGCGTGGCACTGCCGGCGGTTGGTTTATATGAACCAAATACCGCATCACGTCCAGGTTCACCACCGGGCATTGTACAATGGAAATCACCCAATGCAACAGCTTTCTTACTTTTTGCAAAGTTGTAGACGTTATTGCTAATTGTTCCCTTCTTATTTGCCACACTATTAAGATTTATACCATTTAATGTTCGTGTATTGTTTCCCGTATAGCTTGGAGCAACAAATGGTATGATATATACCGTTCCATGAATATTAACTGTGGACAAGTCATTTATCAGTTTAACACAAGCTGATTGTGATGAAAGTTCACTTCCATGTATACCGCTTACGATAAATACTGTATTTCCCTTGCCATTTCCTAAGCATACGTAAGGTGTTCCCTTTGATGCAGCATTTATCAGTTCGTTAGTAAGGGATGACTTGGTCAGGTTATTGTATAATATCTTATTTGCCTTAATGTTTCCTTTGCTATTCCAGTTAAGCAAGTTTACCTTAAGTGAAACCAATAATTTACTATCCCTACTGCTATATGTGTATCTTTTTGTACCGCTATATTTGGCTGTTATCGTATAGTTTTTAACAACGTTCAATGGTGTGTACTTTAAGCTGGCTACACCATTAACTACCTTTACCTGAGATATGCTGACACCGTTTATCTTAAATACTACTGTACCTTCATTGACTTTTACACCATTTTTATCCTTAACAAGGGCATTTATTACACATGATGTGTTTGTTTTGGCATTGACATTACTTAATGTTACGACCGTTGGCATCTTGTTAACCTTAAGCGTTGCGTTAGAACGGTAGCCATTGATTGATTTTGTACCGCCATATACAACACTGATGTTATAGTTTTTTGCAGTCAAGTTTTTAGTATTATAAAGTATGCTGGCTTTACCGTTTTTAATATCAGTGTATCCGATACTAACACCATTTATTTTAAAGAGTACCTTTCCTGTGGTGATATATTTATTTGAAGTTTTATCCACTATGGTTGCCTTAAGCAATGCCTTATTAGAATAGGTTACTGTTGTATTGGCAACTTTGATCTTTGAGCTATGCTTTGCAGTTGCCGTCTTTAAATCCTTAGAATCCTTAATAGAAGAATCCTGCAATGATTGTTGATAGTCATTTTCTTGGTTGATTGTATTATCAATTGTACTCTCAGCATTAACCATTGTTGTATCATTTGATGTGGCAGATACACTTGAAATGATGGTTAATGCAAATAGAATAAACAATATCATAATCGTTTTATTCTTTATGTTGAGACCTCCTTATTTTTATAAATTTTTTTAACTTTCATATTATATATTATATTTAATAGTTAACTGTTAAAAAGATTTAGGAATTTATTAACAAGACTCATATAATACCCGATATTAAACATTAAATTAATAAAATTGTCATGTAAATCAAATTAAATGATATATCCAAGTAATGATATAAATATCTATAATTAAGATAAGGGTATTTTAATATGAATTCCAAACTAAATAAGAACTTGTCAAGTGATGAATTTAGGGAGTATTATTTCTTAAAGGAGGACTTGGTTGATTTTTGCAGAAGTGAAGGCCTTAAGGTCTCGGGCAATAAAAAGGATCTTGAAGAAAGAATCATATACTACTTGGATAATGATAAAAGCCTTGACAATACCGAGACTGCCTTAAAAAGAAATAAACATGTGGATATATCAATGGACACCGTTATAGGTGAAAACTTTGTTTGTTCACAGGAAGTAAGAACGTTTTTTCAAAACAAGATTGGTTCAAACTTCAAATTTAAGGTAGGATTTCAGAAGTGGTTAAAGTCTAACCCCGATAAGAATTTTGCCGATGCCATCATGGCATATGAAGAAATAACCAATACTCTTAAAAATAGTGATACAACTATTGACAGTCAATTCCAATATAATACTTATATCCGAGATTTTTTTAAGTACAATAAGGATAAATCTTTTAAGGATGCAGTTAAATGTTGGAATTATAAGAAGAATCTTAATGGATTGCATAAATATGAGGACAGTGATCTTATAGTCCTGGAAAAATAATGAGTTTATTATTAGATTATAAAAGTGAAAAGCATTTATTAGCTTATTTTTCATATACTCTTTTTAAAATATTTTTTACAAGGTTTTTGTAAAAAAATTAATTATGAAAATGTATTATTTTTTATTCTATTGAGACCGTGCAACAATTGTGATTTGAGAGTATGTTCTATTCCTACTCCAAGCCGAGTTGGTGTCTCTTATTAGATTATTATAATTAGTTTATATTTTATATTTTTTTATATTTTATATTTCTATTTGATTTTCATTTT
>JAFRMD010000112.1 GCA_017430835.1 Methanosphaera sp. | reverse complement strand
TTCTTCTCTCATATCTGCAACAGTTGACATTAAGGATACTCTTGTTCCGTATTTGTCGTGTAATTCTTCGAGTTGTTCCCATGTTACAGCTGTACATCTTTCGGATGCTTCTCTGCTGATTGATTGTTGTTGTACGTGTTCCATTTCGATTTGTACTGCAGGTAAACCGATGTCAGCTACTCTTTGACATGCTGCAAATGCGATGTTTTTAGAAGTTGCTTCTAATCCATCAATACTTTCTTCTGAACCTTCTGCTGGTGCTACTTTAATGTTTGGATATACCATACCATTTCCAGCTTCTTGGTCTAATCCTAATTTTACAGGGTGTCTTGTTTCCCCGAATAACATATCATCTACGTCTTTTGTTTCCATTTGTGTAAATGCTTTTCGTGCCATATAATTTCACCACTTGAGTTTTATTAAATTTATACCCACATAGTTATTAATATAATCCTTTTAGGTATATATATTCTAACCCATATTTTTTACAAAATACTTTAAAATCCATAAGAAAAAATTTAAAATATGCATTTTTTTAAATTTTATTTAAAATAGTTAAACCTATTTTAAATCCATATTTTCATATGATGTTAAATATAACTATGTATTTTAGGTATAAACCCATTACATATACTTATTTATAATATATTCTTATTAATAGTTTCCATTATCATAAAATTTGAAAACTAATCAATTATTAAAGAATCCATTAATTATGATTTATTAGAAAATATTGCAATAATTTTTTTCATAAATAAAAAAAATAATCCATTTGGAAATAACTAAAAAAAATATAAAATAAATAGAGAATAAAAAAATTTAATAATATAAATACAAATAATAGTAGCTTTAAACTTATTATTTCTCCATTAAAGCTTATAACAATCTTATTAATATATCTAAAAAAACTGGAATCAAAAGGATTACTTTAATATCAATATAAATAATTCTTGAAAAAATAAGAAAAAAATGGGAGTTTAAAAATTTACTAAACAGCTTTAACAGTTTTAGTTACAAGTTTAGAAGCTTTGAGTTTAGTGTCTCCATTGAATTTAACCTTAATCTTATAAGTACCCTTCTTAGGTAATTTATATCTTAAAGTAAATTTACCTTTACTGTTAGTTTTAACAGTATAATTCTTATTGTTAATAGTAATTGCTATTTTAGCACTTTTAACAACCTTATTGGAAGCATCCTTTAAAAGACCGGACACTTTAATAGTGGTTTTAGCTGTATACTTGGCCTTTAAGCTATTGACAGTTAAGACAACAGCCTTCTTAACAACACTAAATGAAGTAGTTTTCTTTACACTATTATATTCAGCAGAACCTTTATACTTAATAGAAACACTTAACTTCTTAGCAGCAGTAGTATTATAAGTTAACTTATAATTACCCTTACTATCAGTTTTCACACTATAAGTCTTACCACCAACGGTAATGTAAACCAGTAAACTTTTTATAGCTGTATTGTTATACTTTAAAGTACCCTGAATAACTACCTTATCACCAACATAAGCAGTCTTAATAGCATTAACCGTCAATGTAGGAGTTTTCTTGACTGACTTGAATGTTGTTTTGTTACTGCTTGCCTTTAAAGATCCGTTACCACTATAAGTTACACTAACATTATTTGTAACAGCACTAGTAGGTGTGTAATTTAATGTGAAATAACCATTACTATCTGTTTTTGTCGTGTAATTTTTAGAATTTACCATTACGCTAACGCTTACGCTGGATAGTGGATTATTACCTCCTAATACTCTACCTTTAATTAAAGCAGTATTTTTAACATAGGTATTAGAAATACTGTTTAACGTAATTCTAGTGTCCTTCTTAGTTGAAGTAAATGACAACTTATTAGAGCACTCATTATAGTTAGCATCACCAGCATAACTTACGGTAACATTGTATGTTCCAACAACAGTAGGCATGTAATTCATTGTGAAATAACCACTGCTATCCGTTTTAGCCGTGTAACTATTAGAATTTACCACTATGCTTACACTTACACCAGATAATGGATTATTACCCTCCAAGACTCTACCTTTAATTAAAGCAGTATCCATAACATAGACATTAGATATACTGTTTAATGTAATTCTAGTGTCCTTCTTGGTTGAAGTAAATGACAACTTATTAGAGCACTCATTATAGTTAGTATCACCTGCAAAGCTTACAGTAACATTATATGTTCCAGCGCTTGTCACAACATAATTATAAATATAATTTCCATTACTGTCAGTTTTTACACTAGAACTGTTACCATTAATATCAACAACAACCGTATAACCAGCTAAATTATATGAATTCACAGATAATTTACCCTTAATTACTGCTGTATCACCAACATAATTATTGGCAATACTATTTAATGATAAAGTTGGAGTAGCCTTACCGGCAGTGAACGTGTAAGTAGCATTTGAACCTGAAACTGTAGCATTAGTTACAAACGTAGCAGTAACAGTATATGTTGTAGCGCTAGGAATTGTATAGTAAGTACTGAATGCACCATTACTATCAGTTGTTAAATTATAGGTATTAGAACCTATCTTTAATGTAATTTTAGCATTAGCCTTTGCAACATTGTTCACATAGAATTTACCACTGATTTTGACATTGTCACTAGTTTTTGCTCCACTTATAGTGTCTATACTGATATTACTATATCTGATAATAGCAGTGAATGATGTTTTATTAGTTGAAGTATTAAATACTGAATTACCATTAAATGAAACTGTTACATTATTTGTTCCAACAACTGTCGCATAGTAATTATATGAAAATTTACCATCATTATCCGTTTTTGTTGTGTAATTATTGCCATTGATAGACACTATCACATTTTGATTGGAAACTTTGTAAGTATCATTGTGTTTTACATATCCTGTAATTGTAAAAGTACTTTCAACATAGTTTTCAGCAATATTATTAATTACAATATATGAATCTAAGGATTCTATTTGATTTTCAATAGTTAAATTTTGCAATATTTGATAATTATCAGATTGGAATACTACCGTTAAATTGAATTTTTCGATACCAATACTATATTGATCTAAATATGTAGAATATTCACCATTTCCATTTACTTGTGTAACTATTATATTTCCTTGACTATCCCTAACTGGTTCACCATTTACATAGAATGTTAAATTACCCTCATTTTGATAATTGGATATGTTAGTATTCACTGTAATAATGTTTGATTCTGCAGAGTAACTGAAATTTACTACTGCAACATTTTTAGTGTATACTTTAACTGGAGCTACAAATCCACCATCATATAAATCAGTCCATTCATCATCACTGTATAACCAAGATTGACCAGATTTAATTTGAGAATTATATGAATCTGCGTATTGAAGTAAAAACTTAGCATATCCATTTATTGCTGTAATATAGATAGTTGTATCCAATACATCTCCTTTCATTACCGGAATATATTCATTTAAACGAATTGTTCTATAACCAGGCAAAGTAATAGTTCCTACTTGATTATATACTTCCTTACCATTTATGGTTATTCTTATGTCATATTCTGAAGCCTGCATCACATATGTTCCAACGGCCCCAATATATTCATCACGTTCTATTGTGTAAATATTGGATATACCATAATTATCTGCACCATAATTGCTGGCATCTAATGTATCTACCACAGTATCATATTGGTAAATGTTATCATAATTATCCGTGTTATTATATAATACAACATAGTTAAATTGATAATTTCCTGGA
Organism: Methanosphaera sp.; assembly: GCA_017430835.1. Next base: position 58,821 of record JAFRMD010000112.1, on the reverse strand, counting down.
TCATCATGTAGACAAAGAGAACCTATTGATGGTTCATAATATGATACATAATAATATCCTCCATCACCAGATGCGTTTCCCCAACTGTTTTTTATGATGAATGCACCAGGTCCTGGAGCACCAGATACCGTATATGTATCATTCCATCCAACTATTGCTACTGCATGGGTAATATTAGAAGAACCACTATAATGATTTAGTGAACCCGAATTTATACCTGTTGATACAGCACCGTAAATATATATTGCTTGTTTTATTGCATTATTGTCCATTGCTGACGTTCTTTCTGGTATGATGTATACATCTTGAATATGTAATACTTCATTCATCATTGCTGAAAATATACTGGAAGTATCATAATATGGATCATCCGTTTCATTGATTGGTCCATACCATCCCACATAGTAACCTATAGGTTCTAGGTCATTTGCTCCACTAATTGAACCATAATAACCAAAATCACCTATAGTTGAATACTTTTTCAGAATGTTTTTAATGTTGTTTTCTGAAAAGTCATACTCTGTTCCCAATAATTTTTTAAGAACTGATTCAAGTGATGCTAATGATGAAAATGTCCAACAGACTCCACTATTTCCCTGATCTTTAACACTAGTAACATAACCATAATCTCTAAGATCATATGATGATGGTAAATCAATTTTACTAGGAGTTAAGTCTTCTGTTGTTATTGGAATAATAACTATGTTTGGAGTTGTATCTTTAACATATAAATATCCGGTCACATTCTTTGATGAATAGTTTCCATTACCATTAAAAGACAATGTTACCGTATAGTTTCCTGGACTTAAAGAGGTAGTGTTATAACTTTTTTCTTTAGTACCATTTATAATGTTATTGATTTTTATTTCTTGTCCGTTAATAGTAATGTTGACTGATTTTATTGCTCTATTCGCATTAATGAGAAATGTTACATTTTCTCCTTTTATTGCTGATACATTATTGATACTCAGATATGGTTCAATCTTTTCTCCAAGATTTACAATTTGATTATCTACTGTAATATTGATGTTAGAACTTGTTCCAGTGTATGTGTTATCTACAGTGCCAGTAATTGTTGATGTAATATAATCAAAACTACCACTATCTGCTTTGAATGTAACTGTTCTAGCTGGTAATGGTATAGTTACAATGTTATTGTCACTTAATGTATTGATTGATACTTGTAATTGAATTGTATTAGCATTTGATGCGTCGGATAATTTTAGTAATCTCCAATTATCTGGGATGATACCATTTGTTACTATGTCAAAGTTTGGACTGTTTTTACTCCACCAGTTATAATTGATGTTATTGTGCATTGTTTTTGTTAAATATAAAGTATTAGTTTGTAAATCTGTGAATACATTGTTGTTTATTGTTATGTCATAGTTTGCCCATATTGATCCACCATGTTTTGATGCCGTGTTGTTTTCAAATATGTTGTTGTTTACTTTCAATTCACCATTGAAAACTGGGTAATCAATATAATCATCGTCAGCATCATCTGGATGATCATTTTGGTTGTACTTGTTAACTCCCAAGTATAATGCTCCTCCATTTTTTGCAGTGTTGTTTTTGAACGTTGAGTTGGTTACACTCACTGGTGCTCCTATTGAGTAAACACATCCTCCATCGTATTTTGCTTGGTTGTTTTTGAATGTTGAGTTTATGATATTTAGCTGATTCTCATCTAGTTGCAGTACTGTTCCTCCATCACCTAGTGATGTATTGTTTTCAAGTACTGAGTTTTTGACTGTGAGTGTTGTATTTAGTGAAAAAACAGCTCCTGTCTGGTTTCCTTTGTTGTTGATTATTGTACAGTTATCGACTGTTATCACTGAATTATTTGCTTTAATTGCTCCATAGTAACTGACAGCATTTATTATTACGAGATTTTTAAGTGTAAGAGAACTTGAATATATATTAAATAGTTTATTTGAGTTTTGTCCATTGAATGTTACAGTTTTTCCATCTTCTGCTTGTATGGTAATTGTTTTACCATAGATATCAGTAGTTCCTGTATATGTATCGTTGTTATTTGTATTGGTTAATGTAATTATTGAGTTTGTAGTTGCTTTATTTATAGCATTTGTAAGTGTTGTTGCATTTTCTTTTGTTTGTCCATTATTGTTTGAATCTGCTGTTGAGTTTACGTATATTATATTCGTGTCTGTTTTTGTCGCCTTTGTTGTTTGTTTAGCCTTTGTAATGTTTGTATTTGTTGTTATCTTTGCAGGATTTGCATTGCTTGTTTTTGTATCTTTAACAGTTTTAACTGTTGAGACTTTTGTATTGTCTTTTTTATTTGTTGTATCATTGTTCGTGCTTATACTAGCTGCTGTTGCCATGCCTATTGCTAGTATTAGTATTAATGATACTGTTATTATTAAAAGACAATATTTTTTGTTGATTTTCATAGAAATCTTTATCCTTTTTTATTATTTACTAATATAATTTTTTACATTATGTTAGTTGCTTCTTATTATGTTTTTTAAATTATATATATTGTTGTTAAAAAATAGTTGAAAATAAAATTTGAAAGGAGTTTATGAATGCTTTTATCCCAATAAGGGAGGTATTTTCTGGTTTTTATTTATTAATTGTGAACAATTGTAGGAATCGTATAATACAAAGACGTACCAGATTATTGATGCCAATACTAATATTAAAAAAATAACTAGCATTATATCTGCTTCAGTAATAATAACAATAATTGAACTTAGTATTAAAAGTATTATAAATATTAAAAATTCTTTAATTGCTCTGTTGTTTAAGTTGTTGTATAAATTTCCCAGTCCTGGAATTATTAGTGACAGAATTAGCGCCATTAAGGGACTTTTCATATTCATGATTGGTTGTATTGGATTTTGTTGCTGATTTGGTGTTTGTGTGTATCCTTGTTGATTAGTATCTTTTTCTTCGTACTTTATTTTTTGACTTTCTTGAGTGTATGTGTATGTTCTATGGTCAAATATTGCATGTCCGCATGATACACAGTAATTGTATACATCAGGATTAAGTGTTCCACAGTTGTTGCATCGCTTCATGATTATTCCTCCCTTTTTTTGTAATGATTTATTTTTAATTGTATTTAGTTTTTTTTATTTTTAGGGAGAGACAACCATAATGTTTTTTATCACTGTAGTCAAGATAGGTATTATTAAAATTTAATGACAATAAAAATATAGTTATCAAATCTTATATCTAATATACTATAGATTATAAGTTAAAATAAATTTAAATCTAGTTACAAAACGATTAATCAAATAATAAAGAAAATTAGGGTCAAAAATAATATTTATATTTTTTAACAACAGAGGTATGTAAAATCCAAGAAAAAAAATGGAGAATATTCAATAATTGATTTTTGGATTAATTAATAAATTGTTGTAATTGTGTATTATTATAATTATAAAATCATCCATTAAAATGGAAGAAACTGATTATATTTTATTTTATCCTTTCTTCAGTTTCAAACCATTCTTCCGTTTTGGGTGGTCTTAATGCAAATATCAACGATGAAATTAACAATATAGCAGCCAGGACAAGCAATATGATTACATATTCCGTGGTTTTCATGGAAACCAGTTCATATAATCCACCAAACCATATAACAACCAAAAGAACCGTAATAATATATTTTACTAGTATCAGCCACCATTTACCAAGTTTTAAAGTTTTACTTCTTTTATTTAAGAAATCAACCAAACGTTCAGCCTTAAATACCCAGGCAAATAGGACACATTCTACAATTACTGAAAAGATTATAACAATATTATTTACAAATATATCAGTTATTGTAAGTATGTATCCTCCGGCAGAAGTTGCAAAAATCATTGAAGCTAGAGCACCAACTATGCATAATATAAGAGTTGTTTTACGTCTTGTTAAATCAAATTTATTTTGAATAGAACTTGAAAGTACTTCAAATGATGATAACATACTAGTAACTCCTGCAATATAAACCGAAAAGAAAAATAACGGCCCCAATATTAAAGCTATACCTCCCAATATATTAAAGACTTGAGGATATACAACAAAAATCAAAGTTGTTCCTTGAGATACTATTTCAGAAACAGGAATTCCTGATTGAAAGGACATGTAACCCAATATTGAAAAAACTCCTAAAGCTGCGAAGTTTTCAAATGCACAATTTGCAAAAATTACACATAATCCTGATGAAACTAGATCTATGTCATCCTGAGTATAACTTGCATAGGTAAATCCTGCACCCATTCCCAAACTTAAGGAGAAGAAAATTTGTCCAAATGCAGCCATCCATATGTCAAAATGCCATAAAAGTGACCAGTCAGGATTGAAGAGCTCTGCCAGACCAATATATGCTCCAGGTAGAGTTAAAGAGAATATGACAATAAGACCTATAACTACAAATAGCATAGGTACGAATATTTGACAAACTTTACCCAAACCCTCATCCAAGTTTTTATGAGATATCAGCCAGATAATAAACCATCCAACCAACATTGAAATGGCTATTGTTGGGATAAAATTATGGATTCCTATTAATGAATCTGTTGATTGTAACAAGTTTGTACTTAAAAAAGTATTTGGATCTGCACCCCATCCTTTAAAAAAGCTTAATATTAAATAAATTCCATCCCATCCAATTATTGTTGAATAGTAAACTGTCAGAATGAATACAACAACAGGTAAAATCCAACCATATAATTCTAATTTAGGTTTTATTTTAATTATTGCCTTTGTAAAGGAGGATTGGTAATTATAACCTACACCATATTCCAATATTAAAAATGGAATTGCCAGTACTAGAATAGCAACTAGGTATGGAATATAGAAAGCTCCACCACCATTTGAGTATAGTATATATGGATACCTCCAGATATTTCCTAATCCTACTGCCGATCCAATCATTGCAAGAACAAATGCTATATTACTGCTCCATTTATTATTAGCCATAAAAAAGATTCCATAAGACTTTATATATTTATGTTTTATTTTTTCTAATATTTATAATCTATAATTAGCCTTATTTTGATGTTGTTTAGATTTAATCAAATAATTTATTAATATTGAATGAATGTACTGGGTAATTGTTGAAAATGGTGATGATGACAAATATAAACTGTTTTTTTAGACTTGAAGTCATTACTATTACAGCCTTACCCCTATTGTTAGCAGTACAAATTTTGTGTTTTTTATTAAAAGTTATATATTTCCATATACATGTACATTATTAAAAAATATCTGTTAATAATATGATTTTATTTAAAATAAGTTTGTGATTAATATTTTTAAAAGTAGACAATGAAGTTATTAATTTAAAAGAATATTATGTGATTATATATAAATTTGTATTATATGAGAAAATTTTATTCTCATATAAATTTATTCAAAGTTTTATTCTAATGTTCCATCAAGGAAACTTTCATATCCTTTAAAGTCAAGTAAACCATGTCCAGAGAAGTTTACTACAATTGTTTTTTCTTCACCGGTTTGTTTGCATTTTCTTGCTTCATCGATTGCGACTTTTAATGCATGACATGTTTCTGGTGCTGGTACTATACCTTCAGTTTGTGCAAATAGTTTTCCTGCAGCGAATATTTCTTGTTGTGATGCTGTGCGTGGTGTTATGTAACCTTCTTTTGTAAGTAATGATACTTGTGCATTCATTCCATGGTATCTTAGTCCACCTGCATGTACTGATGGTGCTACAAAGTCATGTCCTAATGTGAACATTTTGAATAGTGGTGTAAATCCTACACTGTCTCCAAAGTCGTAGCGGTATTCTCCTTCACTTAATGATGGACATGATGATGGTTCTGCTGCTAAGAATTCACAATCTGTGTTTCCTGCAAGTTTTTCTTTCATGAATGGGAATAATGATCCACCGAAGTTACTTCCTCCACCTACACATGCTACCATTGTATCTGGTTCTTCTTCTACCATTTCCAGTTGTGTTTGTATTTCTTGACCGATTACTGTTTGATGTAATATTACATGGTTAAGTACGCTTCCCAATGTATATTTCACTTTTTCATCACTGAGTGCATCTTCTACTGCTTCTGATATTGCTATTCCTAATGATCCTGGATGGTCTGGGGTTTCTTTTAGTACTTCTCTTCCTACTTTGGTGTTTTGGCTAGGGGATGCATGAACTTGTCCGTCGTACAATTGCATGATTGTTTTTCTGAATGGTTTTTGGTTGAATGATACTTTTACCATGTATACTGTTGCTTCTAATCCCATGAGTGAACTTGCCAGGGATAGTGCAGTTCCCCATTGTCCTGCACCTGTTTCAGTGGTTAATCTTTCCACTCCTTCTTTTTTTGCATAGTACGCCTGTGCGATTGCACTATTTAGTTTATGACTTCCTGTTGGTGATGTGTCTTCTCTTTTATAGTATATTTTTGCTGGTGTGTTTAGTTTTTCTTCAAGTCCTATTGCTCTGCATAGTGGTGTTGGTCTTCCCAGTCTTTGGTAAAGTTCTCTTACTTCTTTTGGTATGGTTACGTATCTTTCAGTTGTCATTTCCTGTTTTAAACATTCACCGACGAAAATGTTTGGTAATGTTGACAATTGATCTTTTCCTTCACTATTGATTGGTTCTGGTAATGGAACTGGTAAATCAGCATTTATATTATACCATTTTGTTGCTACATCATCACTTGTTAGTTCTATTTTATATTGCATTTTAAATCCTCAATTTTTTTGTATTTTGTTATAAAAACTATATTGATGTATAAATTTATACATTAATGTTATTATAAACTCACTAATATATATTTGTGTTACTTTTACTATATAAAGATATTGAAAAAATAGAGAAATTTGCAAAAAACATGAAAAAAATAATTTAAATAAAGGAGTTTAAAATAAAAAATATAATGACTTAAAATTAAATCATAGCTAATTTAATATCTTCAGCTTTAACAGTTTTTCTACCAGCGTGTTTTGCTAATTTAGTAGCGTCAGCTGCTATATCTTCACCATATTCTTCGAGTACTGCTGCAAGTTCAACTGCAGCTTCATCACTAATTCTTGCTGCACCAGCATTTTTTAATAATCTTTTTACTGGAGCAATAGGTAACTCTGCCATACTTTTCACCTCACATAAATAGATTCTTTAAATAATAATAGGTTATTATTCTATTTAAATATTCCTTTAAAAATGATATAAAAATTGTATCTTAAGCAATTTTTTAGTATGAAAACTTTAATAATTCAATATTCAATTTAACTTGAATAAAATATTATAATGATATATTTAATGAATTAAATTAATGATTGTATTTTTATTATTAATAATCATAACAAATATCCATTTTTTCAAAAAAATACCCAAATATTTAAAACAATTCAACAATAGATGATTTTTCTTTTTTTTTCTATTTTAGAAATAGTTTCAATCACAATTAAAATAATAAAATTATTTGAAACTATTAATAAAAAATACTTAAATATAGAGTAGTTTCTCATAAAATAAACATCAAAAAAGAAGTAATCAGAATAACAAAAATATAAAAAAAGAAGATATAAAAAGATAAAGAAAGAAAATAAAAACTTTACTTTACCAATTATCCCAATGAATTTTAGACTCATCCCACTTATCTTTAGCGTTGCCATTACTTGAAGGATAACCCATAGATACAAGAGCAAATGGAACAATATTTTCAGGTAATTTAAAATATTTACTTAATTTATCACATCTTTCAGGTATTGGATAAATACCAAGCCACACCGCACCAATAGAAAAAGCTTCACATGCAAGCAAAATATTTTCCGTAGCTGCAGAACAATCCTGAACCCATAATTCCTTAAATTTATCAACAGTCTTATTCATATCTCCACAAACCAATATTCCTGCTGCAGCATCCTTGAACATTCCAGAATACTCATGAACATCTGCCATGTCAACCAAAGTATTCTTATCATCAAAAACGATAAAATGCCAAGGCTGAAGATTTAAAGCACTTGGTGCACTCATACCTGCTCGAACAATATCTTCTAAAATCTTTCTATTAATTTCTTTATCCGTATACTCACGAACACTTTTCCGATTTAGAATATTTTCTAAAATAATGTTTTTCTCATCCATCATTACACCAACAAACACTATAAAAAATAGTTAAAAATTATGGGGGAAGATTATTAGAAGTCAGTTTTTGTTTCACTAAGTGGCTTCCATTTTTGATCCTTTTCAGACAATAATAATTCATCGATATCTTCAATAGGCCAATCAATACCAATTTCTGGATCATCCCACTGAATTCCACCCTCGTCATCAGCCTTATAAAAGTCTGTGCATTTATATGTAAATTCGGCAGAATCACTTAAGACAACAAAACCATGAGCAAAACCTTCAGGAATATAGAATTGCTTCTTGTTTTCATCAGATAATATTACTCCTTCCCATTTACCATAAGTTGGAGAATCTTTTCTTAAATCAACTGCAACATCAAATACTTCACCACTAATTACACGAACAAGTTTTCCTTGTGGCTGTGTATATTGGAAGTGTAATCCTCTTAGAACTCCTTTTTTTGATTTTGACTGATTATCCTGAACAAATTCAAAGTCCAAACCTGCTTTAGCAAATTCTTCTTTCTGATATGTTTCCATGAAATATCCTCTTTCATCACCAAAAACTTGAGGTTCAATAACTATAACACCATCAATAGATGTTTTATTAAAAGAAAATTTTGACATATGAAATTACTTCCCAAAAATTATTAAATAAAAAAAAAAGTTTAACTAAGTAAAAAACTTAGTTAATTAATATTAAACATTATATTTTAGCAGCTAATTCCTTAACTGCATCAATATATTTAGCTAGTTCTTCTTCATCTCCAGCTTGTTGAGTACCCATTGCTGTTACGTTTCCAACAACTTCCATACCCATAAAACCAAATGGCATCATTTTGAATGATTCAATATATGAACCAAATACGTCTTCTGGTTGTGCTTGTGTAAATATTGTTACAACCTTTTTACCTTCCAATGATTTGTTAGGATTTCTTGAAATTTGGTAGAATCTGTCTACAAATGCTTTTGCTTGAGCAGACATTTGACCATAATAGATTGGTGAAGAGAATACTAATACGTCTGCATCCAGTAATGCTTTAATGATTTCATTACCATCATCATCAATTACACAGTCGCCTTCAACACAGCCCATACATGCATTACATCCTTTTAACTCTTTTTCATTTAAGAATATGTATTCTGTATCTGCATCAACTGCATCTAAGAATTCTTTCACTAATACATCACAATTTCCACCTTTTCTAGGACTTCCTACTATTCCTAATACTTTCATTAAATCACCTATAAATTAAATTAATTTTTATATAATAATATCTTTGGTTATTCAATGTAATAAGTTATTTGGAAACCTAAATCCTTTATCATTTGAAAATCATCTTCTATTTTTACACCATATGTATTAAGCATATTTCCCATTATTGCTGCATTTGCACCAGATAAAAAAGCACGCCTTCCATTATCATCCAATTGCAATCGTCCCCCAGCCATTCTAATGTAACTAGTTGGATTAATAAAACGGAAAATTGCAACTGTTCGACATACTTCATCATTAGTTAATATTTCTTTATTTTCCAATGGTGTTCCTCGAATTGGGTGTAAAATGTTAATTGGAATAGATTTAATTCCCAAATCCCTTAGTTGAAATGCTAAATCTATGCGATCTTCAAAGCTTTCTCCCAAGCCAAATATTCCACCACTACAAATTAGTAAATCGCTTTTTTGAATTTTTTTAAGTGTGTGCAGTTTTTCTGAGTATGAATGTGTTGTACATATATTTTTAAAATAATCTTCTGATGTTTCTAAATTGTTATGTATACGATCTACACCCAATTGTTTAAGAGTATTTATCTGTTTTTGGCTGAGCAAACCTAATGAAACACATAAGTTAATGTCATCTTTTTTGATGGCGGCAATAGATTCAGTTAATAAATCAAATTCTTCATCACTTATTTTACGACCAGAGGATACATATGCCAATCTTTTAAAACCGTGACCAAAAATATTTTCACTTTGAGCAGATAATTCCTCTTTACCAAGTAAGTCATATTCATTAATATGCGTATCATAATGTATGGACTGGGAACAGAATTTACAGTCCTCGGAACATCTTCCATTTTTGATATTGATAATTGTACATACATCAAATTTATCACAACAGAAATGTTTTCTAATAATATTTGCTTTATTACATAATTCATCCAATGGAACTGAAATTAAGTATTGTGCCTCTTCTTTTGTAATGTTATTTCCATTTAATACTTTCTTTGTTATATCATCTAAACTTGCCATATTATCCACTACTACTAGAAATTTATATAGAAAAAGTTTAAAATATTTATTGAAAAATCTCAAATTATAAACATTAAATTATAATAAAACAAATATAATATTATATAATTTATTGAGGTGGCTTATGGATTCAGGTCGTTTTGAAACTTTTACTGATGCAATACTGGCTATTATGATGACTGTAATGGTTCTTAAAATTCCACAACCCGAAACTATGACCTTTGAAGGAATTTGGGAACTTAAAGTAATGTACTTTGCTTATATTGTATCCTTTATTGTAATCTTTGCAATATGGGATCATCATAGACAACTATTTAATATCGTAACCAGTATAAACGATAGAGTAATATGGATGTATGCAGTTTTAATATTTTTAATAACATTAGTACCATATTTTACAGCATGGGTAGCTCATGAACCATATGCATTAATACCCGAATTAATGTACGGATTAATATTTCTACTTGTAAATATTTTTTTTATCATTACTACCAGAGTAACAATTAAAAATGACGTACATAATTATGAAATTCAGGATTTGCATTTTAATGAAGTATTCACATTAAACGTTGTATTATTTGTTATTGGTGCAGTAATTTCATTCTTAGGTTATCCTATTGCAATGCTAATAATTTGTTTAATAACTGTTATCACTTGGAACACAATCCCCTATCTTCAAAACAAATATGTTATAGGTGATGATAGTGGAAACTGAAAGATTTGAAGCATTGATTGATGCAATTCTTGCAATTATTATAACAATAATTGTTATGGAAATTCCACTTCCTGAGACAACTTCACTTGTTTCGTTTATTAAATTGTATCCGGAAATTATTGCATATACACTAAGTTTCATTATATGTTTTGATGTATGGCTTTATCATCACAACCTGTTTAATTTGGTTAATAAACTTAACAGTACCGTTACGTGGACTAGTGCAATTAGTATGATGATAATCGGCTTGTTACCTCATGTTACAACGATGATATCATTGAACTTTTATTCATTTACTGCTCAGGCAATGTTTGGTTTAATATTTTTCCTTACAAACTTAAACTTTTACATTGTAGATAAGTTACTAATTAGAATTGATAAGGCAAATATTGCATTAAAAATAGCATTAAATATTAGACGTAAAATTACCATTTATGCATGTATTATCCAAATAATAGGTTTTATTGTTGGATATTTAGTATATCCTCCATTCATATTAGTTACTTGCATATTATCCATACTTCTCAACTTCATATTTAAAGCATGCGACTAAAACTTCTTTTCTTTTTTAAATCTTTTTTTAAATTAATTTAAAATAAATTATTAAAAAACAAGGATAAATTTATAATTAGTTTTATATAATAAAAAACATAATTTTAAATAATCACAAAGGAGTGAAAAAAATGATTGAACAAGTAGTATTATGTGCATGCAGTGGAATGAACCCAAGGGGAGAAGTAGCACGTGCAGCAGTATATGATATGGCACAAGAAGATGAAAACTGTAAAATATGTTGTATAGTAGCAACAGGTGGAGGAAAACAAAAATACATAGACCTTGCACAGGCAAACAAAATAATAGCAGTAAATGGCTGTCCACAAAACTGTACAACAACATTACTCAAACAAAAAGATGCAACAGTTGACAAAGTTATACTCGTTCCAGAAGTACTGGAAGCAAACGATATGACAGCCGAATGCACTGTTAGAATGAATGAAAATGATGAAAAATGCGTAGAAATCATCAAAGAAGAAATAAAAAAAGCTAAAGAAGAATTATAACTTCTTCTTATCCTAATTTTTCCCATTAAAAACAAAATAAAACTTTAAAATATCTTTTGTTAGACTATTATAATATATAAGCACTATTTTTTTAGATATTACTCAATTAACTTATAATATCTTAAGTAACTTAACATCATACTATACGATTTTTCAACACTGCCCGATAATATTTTACCATGAGGCGTTCTTACTTCACAGGTTACACTAGTTATTCCGTTTAAATTACAGTAATCCTCAACCGCACCCGGATATTCAACACCTGCACGGCGATATAAGATCAATGATGTATGGGTCCGATTTGTAATATATCTAGCTAAACTAGCACTGCTGTAAAGGGGAAGATATGTACCAAATACGCTGTTTCGTCCAGGAACAGCACCAGGTTGTGAGGTGTGAAAATCACCTAAACTAATTACATTCTTACTTTTTGCAAAGTTGAATAGTTTATTTGTAATTGTGCCCTTAATATGCGTTACTGAATTAAGATTAACTCCTTTATAATAACGGGTTTTGTTTCCTGTACTGCTTGGTGCAAGAAAAGGAATAATATATATGTATCCATGTATATTCTTTGTAGATAATCTGTCAATTAATCGTACTGCAGCTGATTGAGATGATAATTCATTTCCATGAACACCCGCAACTATAAAAACACTTTTACCCTTTCCATCACCCAGACATACACATGGAGTACCAAATTTTGATGCATTAACTAATGAACTGGCAACTGAATATTTAGAAATGTTTGAATATAACACTCTATTATGTTTTATATCACCACCACTACCCCACTTTAAGATAGAAACTTTTAATGAAACAATTAGTTTTGATTTGTTAATTCCTGAAGCATATCTGGAATTATTCATATATTTGGCAACAATCGTATAATTCTTTACAATATTAGGGGGTAAATATTTTACTTTGGCTATTCCATTAATTACCTTTGCATTCGAAATAAACAAATTGTTTACTCTGAAAGAGACCTTACCATAATTTATTTTCCTACCTTCAAAATCATATACCCTTGCTCTTAGAAAAGTGGATGAATTAGTTTTACTTTTATGATTTTCTATAGAAACTTTAACTTTCATCTTCTTAATGTTTAGTGTTGCTTTTGATTTAGATGAAGAAATATTTTTTGAACCTTGATAAAAAACCTTGACTTTATACTTTTTTGCCCTTAAATTTTTTGTATCTAAATTATAATATGCATGACCTTTTTACAGTTGAATAACCGAGATTTTTAGAATTTAATTTAAACAAGACCTTACCTGAGTTTACAGGCCTCTTATTATCAATATTCTTTACTGTAGCTTTTATCTTAACTTTTTTTGAATAGGATACTTTAATGTTTTTAACTTCAACTTTGGATTTAAAAAGATTTTTTTTATTTGCAGATTTTTTAACATCCCAATAATTAGATTTATCAAAGGACTTTTTAGATATGACACTATCTTTAACGGTAGTTTCATTAGTGGCAAAGGATATGTTAACAAATAAAAATATAATTGTAACAACAACAAATACAATTAGAAGCTTTTTCATCGTTTTTACTCCTGACCAATAATATCCTCTTTTGTTCTGCTGTTTTTATTTACTAGTCCCCATGGACAAACTTTTACGCACAAACCACATAATCGTGGACGTCCTTGTTCCTCTAATTGTGCAAAATGGTCGTAACATTTAAATGCATCATAGCGTGTACTTCTTGAATCATTTTCATCAAATTCAACACCGGTAAATGCATTGGAAGGACAGTTAACAACACATAAACGACAAGTATTGCAACGGGATTTAAGTATTGTATTATTGCTTGGAAGCTCGAAATCCGTAAGAACGGTTGCCCAGCGTACTCTAGGACCATAATGAGGAGTAATTAGTAAACAACTTTTTCCAATCCATCCAAGACCAGAAAGTCTTGCAATCATTTTATGAGATAATTTTCCCTCTAGTTTATTATTTGGAAGAATTTCCGAAGCTTTAACAGATTTAGCATTAAACCCTGAATCAATTATCAATCCTTCCAAAAACTTAGTTATTTCATCTAGTTTTGAGTTTACCTTATTATATGTTTCTAAATATTTTATTTCAGCATCTTTTTGACTAAGATTGTCAAGTATATCATCAGGTATGTTAATGCCAATACTGATTGCATATTTATATTTTTTAAGGTTTTCCTCGATAAATAGATGAGTATACTCCTGAATGTTAGCAAATCCATATAGTGTAGTATTCACTTCACAAAAATTTTCTATATCATTAAGTAATGACATTCCTTTAACACCACTAATCTATTTTTTTAATTAAATCTTTGTAAAAAATAGGATATAAAAGTTAAACTAGAAAACAGAATAAAAACAGATATTAATACAATAAAGGATTAGTGTTGATAAAAATGATTTTAAATTATAATTCAACCATCACTGAAACTACAATAAAAATGAAATTTAATATGTTAGCATCAGATGATTTTCAAAGTATTATAACTGAAAACTTGAATATTATAAACAGATGCTTCCTTAATACAATAGTTTTTCAAGACAAAAATACTGAATATCTCAAAGATAATGAATTTATAATTAAATCAGAACAAACATACATATTTGAAATCAATGAAGAGATACAGATACTCCTAAAAAATGGAATGATTATCTTAGAAATAGACAATGATTCTGCCAGAGACGAAAATAATAGAATATATCCTTATATGATAATAATTCAAGAAATATTAGAAATTCTAAGGATAAAAAACGTTTACGATATGACCGTTAAGTTTTTAAACGTTTATTCAACAAATAAAAACAAGTCAAATTCCAGTATATATTTTAAAAATGATAATATCTTATTAAAGAATTGGAATAACAAGCTTAAACTATCAAATAATTTGAATTCAACATTACAATATAAAATTATCAGCATAAATAAAGATTCTGAGAAAATATTTATAGAAAGATGTGCCTCATTTAATAAAGTTATTCCTACAAAGCAAATAGATATTTTCTTCAATGAATTATATGATTTTTTATTTAAATATTAATTTCTTTTTCTTAATCGTTTAAATTAATAATTAAAAACTACATAAATAAAATTAGTAGATATTTATATTACTATAATTTTATCACCCATATAAATACTCAATTAAAAAACAATTAATTAAAGTGATACAATGTTAGAATCATATAGAGAAGCAGGAAAGATAGCTTCAAAAATACGTAAACAAGCAGCTAAAAAAATAACTGCAGGAATGAAAGTAATTGATTTAATAGATTTCATTGAAGGAGAAATATTTAAAACAGGTGCAGGTTTATCATTCCCATGTAACATCTCAATTAATGAAATTGCTGCTCACTATACTTCACCATTAAGTGATGACACAATATTCTTTAATGGTGACATAGTAAAAATTGATTTAGGTGCAGAAGTAGATGGTTACATATCAGATACGGCAGTAACAGTTGTTGTTGAAGGAGACAATATTGATCCTGTTGATGAAGATGGAAATCCTCTTAAAATGCCTGGACGATTAGATAATGGAAAACCAGAGGTAAGTCAGGAAGATATAGAGTTACGTCATGAAATCCAGGAAGCATCAGCAGAAGCATTGGAAAATGTTAGCTGTATACTTAAAGATGGAGTAACATTGAATGATATTGGTAAAGTTGTACAAGACACAATTGGTGGAAAAGGTTTTACTCCAATTATTAACCTAGCAGGTCACAGTCTTGAACAAAACAATTTACATGCCGGTTTATCAATACCAAACTATCCAGACGGAAGTACACACCAGCTTCATGAAGGAGACCATGTAGCTATTGAACCATTTGCATCAAATGGTAGTGGAATAACCAATGAAGTACCTCAACAATATATTTATTCATTTATCAACAATAGACCTTTAAGAAATCCTCAAGCAAAAATGTTGCTAAAAAGTATTTCAAAACATAACAGATACTTCCCATTTGCACAAAGACATATTAAAACAAGCATGGATGAAAGACAAATCAACAGAGCATTAAGACCTTTAATGATGTCTGGTGCAGTATATGGTCATGATGTTTTAAAAGATAGTGCTGGTGGAATGGTTGCACAAACCGAACACACATTTATTATAGAAAAAGAGGGATGTGAAATAACAACATTATAGATTATTTTATTCTATAATGTATTTTTTTTAACTTTATTAACTTCTATAATTATTTAACTATTTTTTAAACCTTTTATTACAAAGATAACATCGTAATCATTAATAAATTGATGCAAACATGAATAAACTGTAATAATTACTATAGAAAAATATAATCTGAAAGCATATTTCTAGAAAAAGTTTTAAAATATATTAAACAAATACTCTAATAACCACCAAATTTTTTAATATTTATTTTTTTGGAGGAGAAATAATGAAAAAAAGCATACTTGCTTTTACATTTATAATATTATTATTGTCAATGATTACAATAGTTTCAGCAACAAGTGACATTAATCAAACTCACACAACAAAGATAACAAAAAATAATGATTTACAAAAAACAGCTCCCAGCATGAAAACTAAGAAAACAAGCAATAAAAATATTAATAAAATAACTAAAAAGATTGTAAAAACAAATGATAATGAGAAAGATAAGAAAACTAACAAAAAGGAAACTATATCAGTTGATGATGAAGCAAAAATTAGTGATTGCTGTTCGACGATAATACACGCTTCAAGTAATGAAAGTGCTATTTCTTTTAGAAGAGATAGTGATGGCCCGACGGCAACGATTTATATTAAAAACTATGAAAACTATACAAAACAGTATAAAACTTACAATTCATATTTCTTCCACACCATTGTTACTAAGGATGGTTGGCTTGTAGGAAATGGTGGAAGAGATAATGCACAAATTAATCAATACATTGAACAAGAATCATTATCCATGATTAAAAATAATTATATAGCATCATCCAGTATGAATAAAATTCAAAATTATGAAAGAAATTTAGGTATTGGACATTACGTGATTAAATCACCTAATGGAACGTATTCATTAGCAATGAACTTTAATGGCAATTATTATCAGACAAGTGGAAAACTTAATAATGGTGAATACTTGGTAGTTCCTAATAATCCTAGATTCTATCATAAAGGTGATTATAAAAATTATACGAAAATGACTGATGTACTGAATGCTTCCAGAAATTTAGCTGCACGAGATCCTTTTGGTATAAACAGAAAACAGATTACTACATATTACTTTAAGACCAATGGAATCGATTCAAGCATAAATATTCAAGCTTCAAACGATAATGGTAAGTATGTGGGACGAAGTACAGCCTATTTATGTGATAATATTCAGACAGACGACAGATACATTAACAGAAATAATATTCCTGTCCTGGATAATGCAATTAATGTTGACACTGTCAATTATCAACTAAGAAAGGCCAACACAACCGTTAAAATTAGTTCCATCAAAGCTAAAAGTACTAATATAACATTTAAAGCAATTGTTAAAGATGAACTTGGAAATAAAGTCAACGATGGTAAAATAATATTCTATGTAAACGGTAAAGCACTTAAAAATTCAAAAAATAAAGTCATAGAAGTTAAAGTTAAAAAAGGTGTAGCAACTCTCAACAGAAACTTGGATTCATTATGGAACAAAACAACACAAAGATATGTTGCAAAGTATAAAGGAACAGACAAATACTTACCAAGCAAAAATAATAGTACAATAACTGCAAATCTGGTCAAAATACAAGTTTATAAAAGTAAAAACATTACCTTAGGACATATAATGACTATAAAAGTTAAAATAACAAATATGAAAGATAAATCCTTGCTTAATGAAGGAAGTGCAATAATTAAATTCAATAATGAAACATTAACGAAAAAAAATAATAAGCCTGTTACTTTCAATATTAAAAAAGGTATTATTAAATATAAATACAAGATTCCATTGAATTTTACGACTGGAAATAATACATTATCGATTGAATTTACTAAGGATAAGTATACTAAGGTAAGAAATAAAAAATTCACAGTAAATAAGATTCAGCCTCAAATTCAGTTAATTGCATCCAAAGTAAGAAATAGATCATTGATTGTTACGGGCAGATTTTTGTTTGATAACTCTACAAAGCTCAAAACGCCTCATATACTTAATTTATTAATTAATAATAAGACAGTTAAAAAGAAGAAAACAATTAATTATAATATCACGGAAGGAATGTTTAACATTACTTATAAATTAAATAAAAATTATAAAAAGGGTAACTATAATATTACATTAGTAGTTCCTGAAGCCAGTGATACTATTGAAGTACGAGAAGATAGTTATTTCACCGTAGTTTAGAATTATTCTAGACTATCATTCTTTTTGTAAATATCAAAGATTTCATATCTTTTTTCTATTTTTTGTTTTAAATCGTTTAGAACATACTCGCATACTACATGTATTGAATTGAATAATGCTATATCATTAAGAGTAATTAACATATTATATAATGAATTAAGATTACAATATAACTCTTTAATATCCTCTTCATTAAAGGATTCAGTATTGTCAATAGAGTCTTCGATATCACATATCATTTCTAGTATTTCAGCAATTGAATCACCATCAACGGAAAGATTCTCATTATGACAATATTCGATATAAAAATCTATGTATCTAATCATGAATTCTATTTTTTCAATGATATCTAATTCTTCTAATGTAAATGAATGCATATAATCCCTCATTATTAATCATGTAAGATTTTTCGTTATAAAATTTTTTTAAAGGTTTTTAATCCCCTGAATTTTGATTTAATATAATTAAAAATTTTTAATAATTTTTTTATTAATCTATTGTTACTTTTTTAGAACATACTCAATTATTATTGATTTTAAGTATTTGCATATCATAAAAAAGTATATATATTAAGCAAATATAGTACAATTGACGGAAATAATATATTTCCGTTATTAGTTGTTGAGACATATATTTGTTTACATTATTATCTAAATTTTATTAGTGTTTTTGTATTATGTAAAGAAATTTTTTCATAATAGGTAGATAAATGCTTATTTAAAAGGTTGATAATGTTATAAATTGGATATAATGTTAAGAAATAGAAAAAATATTAAAAGAAGCCTAGAAATAGAATGAGTTACTAGTTATCTATAAACTAGAACTTTTAAATAAGTAGATATCGAATTACCTCCTTTTTTTTTATTCACAAAGGAAAATAAGATGGTTTTTAACCATTTTATTAATTATTTTTTTTAGCAAATTTACTATTATTATTACTAATTTTTATAATTTAAATATTAATAAATTTTTGAGTATTTGACAAAACCATTTTTCTGATTTTTTTAGTATTACTTTTTTAAGTTTTTTTAGTTTATCTTTGTGATGTGATGTTTAATTTTTTTATAGTATTTGACTTTATTTTTATGATATTTTGTTATTTATTTATTATTTACTTTATTAACTGATTATTTTTAGTAATATTTAAATATTAGTTGTTATATATATTTATATAGAATTTTAAAAATAGTTTGGTGTTTATATATGGTTAAGAAAGTTATTGATAACGTTCAGACTCGTTTTGTTTATAATAGATTGGATGAATGAATTCCAGAGGATGATTGTTCTCGTTTTCTTGTACAGTTTGTGGATATGTTTTATCCAGTTTTAGATCTTGATGAACCAAGAGGATTGCCAGGTTGTCCTTCATATCCTCCACGTGAAATGTTTAAATTAGTTATTTATGGTTTTTATAGGGGTGTAACAAGTATTGAAATGTTGGCTGAAATGGCTGAGTTTCATCAAATTTATCGTTATGTTTCAGGAGATATTAAACCTTCTAGTAGAACTATTCGAAGATTTATTCAAAAATATGGAGTTTATTTTAAAATATTATTGGGATGTTCACTTATTTTTGCTAATGAGATTAATTTAACTGATTTTAATCATGTATCAGTTGATGGAAGTATTAAAAAAGCAGATAACAATCGTTTTAATGTTATTCATAAAGATGATCTTGAAATATTAATTAAATATTATGAAGGAGACTTTTTATCTGCTGAAGAGTTAAATAAACTTAGAAAACCTGCAAAAAGATTCATTGTAAAAGAAGATGTTGGTTGTGAAGAAAAAATAGAATTATTATATGAAATGAAAACACAATTAACAATGTCTGGACAAAATACAATACCGGTTAATGATATAGAAGCTCGTTGGATGCAAAATAAGGATGGACAAAGCCAAATATCATACAATATACAATCAAGCGTAGACACCACTACAAAGCTTATATGTGCTGTTAACATCACACAGAACCCTACAGACCATGATGAACTACCCGAAATAGTAGAAAAAACCATAGAAAACATAAAACATGATCCACAGATGATAAGTGCAGATACAGGATACCATAATAGCACATCAATCGAATATTTACATAAAAAAGGAATAACACCAATAATACCAGATAGAAAACAAACACGTAAAGAACAAGACAAAATAAGCACCAATCCTTATCATAAAGACCATTTTCAATACAATTACAAAGAAGACACATACACCTGCCCAGAAAAACAAACATTATTCTTCAAATACCAATATGAACGACCAGCAAAAAAAGAAGGAAAACCTAACAGAATAGAACGCAAATACATGAACTATGAAGCATGTAAAAACTGTCCAGCACTACAAAAATGCACCAAAAGCAGTCACAGAATAATATCAGAATTTGCAAACGAAAATACACTAAAATTAAAAGAATACATGGATACAAAAGAAGCACAACACGAATACAAAAAACGAGGAAGCACAGTAGAAGCACCATTTGGAATATTAAAAATATTTTACAACTACAACAACCTAAGAACACATGGAATACAATAAACAGAAAATATAATGAACTTATGTGCACTATCACACAACATAAAAAGATTATACAACATAAAACACAACATACTCAACGAAATAACAGAATTAGACAACTTCCTAGAAAAACTATCAACACTATTCGAAACAGAACTCACAGCAACAATAAAATAAAAAAAGTATTAACAAACCATGAAAAACCATAATTATGTCAAATACTCTTTCTTAAAACAAATACATTACCTCTTACTTAATATTGGATAATTAATCTATGTTCATCTCAACTTGTGTATAGAAAAATATGAGGATACTCACTAAAATTCTATTAGCATTTTAAAACTGATTGTGGTGTTTGGCATATGTGTATGATATTTGTACATAAAACTTTAATAATAGTATATATAATTATTAAATATAACATAAAAGGAGAATAAATAAAATGTCAATTTATGATTTTACAGTTAAGGATACGGAAGGTAATGATGTATCATTATCAGAATATGAAGGAAAAGTTTTATTAATCGTTAATTCTGCAACAGAATGTGGTTTTACACCACAATATAATGAATTAGCACAAATGTATGATGAGTTTAAGGATGACGGTTTTGTTATTTTGGATTTCCCATGCAATCAGTTTGGTAACCAGGCTCCAGGTACTGGTGAAGAAATTAAGAAGGCATGTCGTCTTAAATTCCTTGTAGAATATCCTATCTTTGAAAAGATTGATGTCAACGGTGAAAATGAAGAACCATTATATGCTTACTTAAAACAGGAACAACCATTTAAAGAAATTACCGGTAAAGGTGCAAGAAAACTTAAACTTGCAATAAAGGTAATGAATCGTGATATAGAAAAGGATGACATCAGATGGAACTTTACAAAATTCCTGGTAGACAGGGAGGGTAATGTAGTACAAAGATTTGAACCTACAGAAGATTTAAAAGATGTTGAGGAAAAAGTAAAACAACTATTATAATGATATTAACTTAAAAAGATTATCATAAGCAGAACTAAAATTATACTTTGTTGTGTAGTTTATAGGACTGAAAATGCGAGTTATTTATTATGAAGTATGCGATAAGATATTATTCCAAAACAGGAAATACAAAAAAATTGGCAGATGCCCTTTCAGAATTATTGAATGTTCCGGCACTTGATATTTCACATCCATTAACTGAGGATGTGGACAAGTTATTCTTTGGCCGTGGCGTTTATGGATGTTCTTTAGATCCGGAGGTCATTTCATTTGTGGGTAATATTGAGGTTAACGTTGGCGATTTCGTTAATTTTTCTACTTCGGGGATAATGGAATCAAATTATGAATTAATGAAGGATGTTTTAAGTAATACTAACATTTCTTTATCCAGTTTTGAGTTTCATTGTCCGGGTAGTTTTGTTGGAATGAATGAAGACAGACCCAATGAGGAGGACGTTAGGAAATTCATCGATTCCATAAAGAATTTTTTAAAATAATCCCCCTTTGACTTTTTTTTTGTATTGTTAGTACTTGACGTAATTTAAATGTATTAAAAGATTATATTTTTTTTATTTGAATTATGAGTAATGCTGTTTTCTTTTAAAATAATTTTGTCAAGTCCTCTTTTTCCAAAAAAAAAGTAAAAGAAAGATTATTTATTTAATCTTGTCTTTAATTGAATTAATCATAAAATTTTCCCAAGAACTCTTTCATTCTTGGATTATCTGATGAGAACACTTCCTCAGGTGTGCCGCTTTCTACAATATATCCTTGATCCATAAATATTATTGTATCAGCAACATTTTTTGCGAAACTCATTTCATGAGTAACAATTACCATAGTCATGTGTTCAGCAGCTAAATTCTTAATAACTTTTAGAATTTCACCAGTTAATTCTGGATCCAATGCCGAAGTAGGTTCATCAAAGAATAATATATCTGGATTCATTGCCAAAGCTCTGGCAATAGATACACGTTGTTGTTGTCCACCTGATAATTCACATGGATAAGCATCTTCTTTATCTTCCAGTCCCATCTTCTTAAGAAGTTCACGAGCTTCCTGAAATACTTCGTCCTTTTCTCTTTTCTGAACTTTTATTGGTGCATTAGTAATATTTTTCATTACTGAATGATGTGGAAATAGATTAAAATTTTGGAACACTAATCCAAATGTTCCGTCAAAGTTAATATCCCCACTGTCATGAGTTTCTAAGTTTGTTATACATCGTAGTAATGTAGATTTACCTGAACCTGAAGGTCCTATAATACATAATACTTCCCCTTTACAAACATTAAGAGAAATATCTTCTAAAACCACATTATCATCAAAACTTTTTTTAAGATTTTTAATTTCTAATAAAGCCATAAATATTCCTCTTAATCATAATAATCCAATCTACTTTCTAAATGTTCCATTACAAAAGCAACAATAACATTAAATACATAATAGAATATTCCTGCTACTAGTAATGCTACTATTGATGCTTCTGCTGCAGCAATTTGTTTTGCAACCGTAAACATTTCCGGTATTGCTATTACAAATGAAAGTGATGTATCTTTTACAAGGGTAATTACTTCGTTAGTTATTGATGGAAGAACAATTTTGAATACTTGAGGCAATATGATAATAAAGAATGTTTCAAATCTAGAATAACCTAGAACTTGTGCCGCTTCATATTGACCTTTCGGGATGGATTCTATTCCACCTCTGAAAATTTCTGCAAAATAAGCTGCATAGTTAATACTGAAAGCTATAATAACAGCAACCATACGGTATTCAACTGATAAACTCATTCCAAAAACATAGTATGGTGCAAAGAATACTACTATTAATTGTAACATTAATGGTGTACCACGCATGATAGAAATGTATACTTTCATCAACCACCTTAATGGTTTGAAACTACTCATTCTTCCACCAGCAACCAGTAAACCTAATGGAATTGAGAATAATAGGGTTAGAAGAAATACTTCTAATGTTGTAAGCATTCCTTCAAATAATTGTCCTACCATAGTACTTAATAGCATATATTATTATCCCCTATTAATAAATAAAATTAGTTTGTAGCATTGGTTGAATCTGTTGAATTCGTGCTACTAATAAGAGATCCAGGAACTCCATCTTTTTCATAGTTTTGAGCTATTTTTGCTATAGTTCCATCTTTTTCCATCTCATCTAAAGTTGCTTGAACTTTATCTCTAAGTTCTGTGTTTCCTTTCTTAAATCCTACTCCATACTGTTCTGATGAAATTTTTTCATCTAATATTTGATAGTCTGAAGGGTTGCTCTTAGAGTTGATTTGATAGTTTGCTACACCAACGTCCATAGCTATAGCATCACATGCACCAGATTCTAAATCCATGAATGCAGTGTTATAATCTGCTACTTGAACTAAGTTTTTGAAGGTGTCAGCTAATGATTTTTGATCTCCTTCAAGTGCGGATAAAGCTGAAGAATCTTTTTGAGTTTCTACAATTTTATCTTTAAGGTCTGATAATTTATTAATATTTGAAGATTTTTTAGTTACTATAACCTGTTTGTTGTCAATATATGGTTTAGACCATGTATATTGATCTTCTCTGCCGTTTATAGTAAATCCATTCCAAATACAACTAATAGCACCAGAATTTAATTCTGTATCCTTAGCATCCCAGTCAATTGGTTGTTTTTTCAATGTCCAATTGTTTCTGTTACATACTTCTTGTGCTAAATCTAAATCAAAACCTACATATTCACCTTTGTCATTCTTATAACCGTAAGGAGGGAATTCTGCATCGAAACCTACAACAAATGTATTATTATCTGCTGCTACGGTAGAATTAGAATTGCCACCACCTAAAAAGTCTAAGAATCCGGCGTTAACTGTTCCTAATACTAAAAAGATTAGGATTAAAGCGCCTAAAATAAATCCTATTTGCTTTTTCATATTTTCACCAAATATAACTTATACTATTTTACATATTTAGTAATCTAGAAGAATAGATTGAATCTATCCATAATTCTATGTTTGTTTATTAAACTATTTAATAATGTTGAAAATAGTGCATTATTAATTATGATTAACTCTTTTGATAAAATATTAATGATATTATTAAATAATAATTAAAAATCAAATATTATTACATTAATTGAAAAACAGACCCTAAAATAGATTTTAACAGATAAACATATTTTTATATCAATTTAAATAAATCCAATTATAACAAATCATTAAAAGATAATTATGAAAAGTTATAGGAACGATTTTACCAATAGATTAATTAAAAAAGCAAAAATAGAAGAAGGAATGAGAATACTTGATGTTGGCTGTGGTACGGGAGCTATATCAGTACTTATCGGGGATAAAGTTGGAAAAGATGGAGAAATTATAGGTGTTGACATTGATAGAAATGTTATAAAAGCAGCCCAAGAAAACATTCATAACGAGAAAATACAATTTATATGTGCAGATATTAACAATTTACCACAACTTGGAAAATTTGATAGAATAATTGGAAGACAGGTTTTAATGTACCAAAATGAAAACACAATAAAAAAATTGTTACCCTTCCTAAATGATGATGGTAAAATACTCTTCCAGGAAAGTGATAAAGGTAAATTGCTTGTACAGGAAGACTTCCCCTTACATTCTAAAATACAAAAGTTAATTTGGAAAACTATAGAAAAGGAGGGTGGAAATACTAGTATAGGTTCACAATTATACCAATTATTCAAAGAATCAGAGCTCATTGTAGAAGAAGTATTCTCTGAACAAGTAATTCAAACATCTGAAACAGGCAGTGACCTAGGATGGCAGGCTAAAATAATGAAGCCACGCATGATAAAACAAGATCTTGTTAGCAAAGAATACGATTTTGAAGAATTAGAACAAAAATTGGATACTGAAATGAAAAATTCAAGAGGAATTTTCATAAGAGACTTAAATTATGGAATTATAGGAAGAAAAAAATAGATTATAATACTACTTCCAATAATTCTAAAGGTTCATCAATTACTTCCATGGGATATTCATTAGAATAATCATTTTCATTACCATATCCCCATTTAACAATAACACAATCAACACCTGCATTGCAGGCTGTTCTAATATCTGTGGACGAATCTCCAATATATACCGTATCTTCTTTTTCTAATCTGGATTTTTTTATGATTGTATTTATGCCATAAGCATCTGGTTTGGAAGGATGATTATATGTATGACCCTGGATATCAAGAAAAGCAATATCAGACAAATGTCTATCAACAAAATACTTAATTGATTCTGTTTTTCTATTAGAATTTATGGCCAATATGATATTTTTTTCCTGTAATAAATGTAGTAATTCAACAATACCATTATAAGGTAAAGAATCATCCTTAACTTTCCTACACCTTTCTTCATATCCCAATCTGATTTTTTTAATGTTTTCCGGAGTGGATTTTTCTTCCCCTAATATTTTACTCACTATTTGATCAATATTTCCACCTAAGAGTTTAATTAATTTATCATTATTAAGAGTTGGCAAATCATTCTCTCTAAGTATAACATTAACGTTTTCATAAACATAACATATTGTATCAAATAATGTTCCATCAAAATCAAAAATACACAATTTCTTCATATAAATTTCATCCTAGAATTACTTTAAACTCTAATCATCAACATTATTTTTTCGAGAATCCTTTTCTGCATCCATAGCTATTGCAAACATTAATACATATAAAGCATCTTCAGGTTTTCTGATATTAAGTACGTAAGTATCAGTTAGATTAAATAATTCCTTAGAAATTGTAGCTACAACATCATTATGAGAGTCTTTAATTGTGTAATTCCACTCAATAATATTACCATTTACCTTCCATCCTAAAAAATTGATATCATATCCTGGACCCAGAAGATGGAATATTTTACGTTTAATCTGACCAATCTTTTTACCTCTTTTATAGATATTAAATTGTGGGGTTATTGAAACAATCTTTTCTTTAACCATACCAACCTCATCACCATGTGAATCATATATCTTCTGACAATGCCCCCAAGCTAATTTACCCTTAACTTCGAATACTTTGTTTCTATGTTCATCAAAAACATTATAACTATCAAACCAACTGAACATTTTCTGTTTAAAAATAAGTTTCATATAATTCACCATTTTCTCATATTCATTAAACTTATTGAGTATCCTGATTAATCAAAAAAAAATTAATAAGTCATTTCATATTGAATTTCTTCAACATAAGCTTCTAAATTAGAAATTATGCTTGTATTTACATTTTTATCTTTTAAATCATCGATTATGTTTTTAACAATTTCTACTAATGCTGAATTTTCTATTTCCAAATTTTTTTGATACATGTTAGTGAGTAACTTTATCTTAGAGTTATCTGAATAACCCATTAAATGAAGAAAAACAACTATATTGTAAGCAATTTGTCTCATTAAAAACCTCTAATAAATTATTTTTTAAATGTTTATAATTATCATACCAATTAAACATAATACTATACCAGTAATCTGTTTTAAAGATATTCCTTCCTTATATAGTACAGCTCCAATAACAATCAATACAACTGCTAATGTAGTGTTAGCAATAAGTGGAGTAGTATTTACATTTCCTCCAGCACGATAAGCAAATAAATAACCTGCTTCTAAACCAACAATTGCCACACCTAAAACAACACTAGTCCAATTAATTTTACCCAATTCTAATAAAACATTCTCAGGTTTAACCATGTAAATTAATATAATAGCCGTCACAACAGATGCAGTTAAATAAGTAACCATTAATGCTCCGAAAGCGTTTAAATTAGTTGGAGTAGATTTTGAACAAATGTGATAAAAACAATTAGAAGCAACTATAATAAATATAGGTATAATTAAATCCCACATATTAAATCAACTGTTATTTAAGGTTATAATATATTATTTAATTAATAGAATAAATAATTAGTCATTTATAATCTTTTATGGATAAATTTTTTTAAAAAAAAGTAAATTAAGAAAAAAAATAGTAAAAAATAGTTTTTAAGCGTTTGAGTATAATAAACCTTTTGCTCTACCAGTGACAAATTCAAAGTATACAGCAAATATTCCTAATAATATACTTCCTAATAATCCTATAGCCCCTCCAAAGGACATTAAGTAAAATATTATTAAAGAAATGATAAAAGATATTACTAGTAATATTAATGTTACAGAAACTACATTTATTACTCCAACTCTTGTTATATCATTTATAGCTTCACCAACAGCTAATGCTTCACTTAACTCCTCTGTTTTTGCCAATCTACATTCAGCCATATATTCAGCAAATGCAAATATTACATAAATTATGAAAGCTATAATGGATACTATCCAATTTCTAAGGAATAATCCTAATACTAAAGATAATACAAGAGTTATTATAAATGGTATTAAGTAATAAACTAGTTTTGTAATAACTAAGTTAATTCCATTATGTACTTGTCTAACAAAGTCTATTTCTGGACTTTCATAACTTCTCATAGTACCTAATTTCACGATATCTAGTTCATATCCACTAATTAATAATGCAATTATAATAGCTAAAATTATTCCAATTACTGCTATTATACCAGTAGTTAATGTTTGATTTACTTTAGTACCTAAAACAATTCCTACTATGGTTCCACCTACTGCCACCCCTGCAATTATTCCCAAAATTGCATAGACTATAAATGCCATTATATTTTGGAATGGATAAGCTAATGAATCAGTTATTATATCCACAATGTTCATTTTTTCACCTCTTATACCTTAAGGATATACATTAACATTTATGTAACTTATTTAATTTAAATATTCTTTAAAATACTAAAAAATAATTGTATTATAAAAATAAATGATATCTGTAATCATGAGTTTTATTTACTTTTAATGAACATTATTACATGAAAAAAATTTATTCATTTAATTGTTTTAACAAAAAATAGCAATACTAAAATTATTAAATAACGTAAATAATATACTATTAATTAGATATAAATAGGAGGAGTGATTATTGAATAAAAAATATTTTTTCTTTGAAAACAGAGATTATGACATACCCTTTTATAAAAATAATCCAAAACTAACTCAAAAAAATTTAATGATATTACTTGCAGGATTAATAATAGCTGCTGCTACACCATTTATTATACCAATGGGGCAATATCATATTCCTAAAGCAATAATTATCACATTAACAACATTAATACCTGTAGCATACACTTTAAAAGGAAATTTAGAAACAATATTCAGAGCACCAACAACAAGAGACATTATTCCTATAATATTCGGGGTAATATTTTATATGGCACTAAGTATTTTGGCCTCATCAATACTTGCAGCATTAGGAGTACCCAATATAACAGATAAATCACTTAGTCCAGAATTAAGTATATCATTATTAATTATGATTATACAATTATTAGGAGAAGAATTACTTAAATTCATAGCATTTGTAATAGCGATGACATATGCTTACAAACATACTTCACGTAAAAATTCGATAATTATTGGAATAATAGTTTCACAGTTATTATTTGCACTTTTCCACATACCAGCTTACGGTTTAAACATAATACATCTGCTAGTATCCATTGGTTTAGTTTCATCAATATTACCTATCATCTACTTAAGAACAAAGAATATTACAGTGACATACATTACACACTTACTAATTGATGTAGTGCCCGTGTTGCTTTCTGCATTAATTCCAGTAGCATTACTATTATTATAAAATAATTAATCTGAAAACCTTTCAAGTTTTTATATTTATTTTTTAATTTATAAAAATTAGATCCTACTTTTTATTTTTTTAAACAAAATTATTTTAGATATTATGTTAAGTTTATTATATCATTTTCAATTTTTTTATGTAATTCTGATTACTGATTTTTACCATAAAATTTTTACTTCGTTAAACCGTACTATAACGAAGTAAAATATATAATTTTTCTGACAACCTTTACGTGAAAAAACCCCTCTAAAATATCATTTCTAGTTCATCACATATATATCAAATTGTATAAATAATATGTTTTTAGAAGAAATTTGAATTTTTTGTCAAAAAAGGTAATACTTTTCAAAAAGTAATAAGTAATACATATATTTGTAATAACATTATTGCTTTTAATAATTAAATAAATTAAAGTACCTGACAATAAATTTTCTAATGTATTCTGAATATTAATATCATATTAAATTAGTAAAGAGGGTCAATAAATTCTGAAATAACAATCTTCAAGATAAATATAATATTTTTTAAAAATAGTCAACTTGAACAATAAAAAAAATGAAATAAAAAGAGTTTATTTAATGAATTGAGTTTAAAATTGTGGTAACTGGATTATTTTCTCCTTCAGGTGCAGTTTCACTTGATGGAATAGTGTAAGTTACAATGCATTGGTCAGATCCAGCAGGAAGAACATATGCCATGACAGTGTATCCGTCTGATTCATAATTTTGCTGTAAGACTTCTTTACCATCTGCAGTATATTTTTCTTCACCAATAAATTTGTAACCTTCTTTTTCAAGGTATTTTTTTGCATCTTCACTATTTTTAACTGATTCTGGAATCATTACTCCAATAGCGTGGTCATTATCTTGAGATAATATTACCATATTGTCTGTAGAATTTAATACTTTGAATCCATCGGGAATTGTGAATTCATGACTTCCCAGAGAAACATTTTCTGCAACAACGACGCCCATTCCCAAAACAACAAGCACTAGTGCTGCTACTAAAAATATTTTGTTAAACTTCATTATTTTTCCTCCAATTTCTAAACTCTAAAGAATAATGTATACTCTTTAACGAAATTAAGAAATATCTGAATATAAGAACTATTTTATTTGAGCAATAAATGAATAAATGAAAC
Source organism: Methanosphaera sp. (assembly GCA_017430835.1). The sequence continues at coordinate 28,038 of JAFRMD010000112.1, read as the reverse complement.
TTTAGAATCTACCGATAATTCTATTATTCTATAACTTTAGCAAATTCATTAATTACACTATACAATTCTCATAATTAAGTATATTTTTTTTTATAAATATATTTATGTAAAATTAAGTATCAACCAAAAATCAATGTTTCTTAGATGGATATAATTTAATGTTGCTTTTTAAGAAGTTTAAAGATGTATTATAAAATATATTTATAGTTCTGGTAAAATAACCATGAAAAAAATAAAAAAAATTAATAATTTCTACTGATTCTATGATGAAATATTAAATAAATCATAAATTATTATCTTCAACATCAAGAAATTATTTAAAATGTTAAAAGACTAAAAAAAAGTATACGACACCTATATGTCGTAGACGAAATTTTAATTTTCTAATTGCTTTCAAAAAGTGTACTGAATAGTTATTAAAAATTACTATTTTTGTATTAATTTTTTTATAATTATATTATTCTAATTCTTTAAAAATTATAAAATGTAGTCAAAAATCAATAAATATTTATATATTATATTAATCTTATGATAATTATTAGTTTTACCTAAATATTTTAGAATAAAAATTTATAAAAAACCCTAAAAAATCTTAATTTAGTAAAATAAATTTAAATTATCTATTAATAATATTAATATAATTTTATAAAGAATTTATTTTAAATTAAAAGTTAAATAAATATTTAATAAATTTTTTAATGATATATATTAAGTTATAAATGATTTAAATAAGTTATATCAATTTAAAAATTTAACTTTTGAATAATTTTCCAAAAAAATTGAGTTTTAAACATAAGTATTAAATAGATGAAATTATAAAGTATTGTATATACTGAAATTTAATATTAAGTATATTGATTTAAAATAGGTGATTTTATATGGCAAACCCTTATATGATTAAAGATAACTGTGCAGGATGCGGATTATGTGCACAAGCATGTCCTGTAGACGCAATTACAGAAGGAACTCCTTACGTAATTAACGCAGAAACCTGTGTAGGTTGCGGATTATGTGCAAACGCATGTCCTGTAGATGCTATTGAACAAACAGCATAGATACATATAGGATATTTAATTTAACCCCCTTTTAACCTTCTTAGGTTTTTCACATTATTTTTATTAGTTATTTATTCATTAAAAAGAGATTATTTTTGTAAAAAATTAGTTATTTATGAAATTCATGGAAGATTTCATATTCGGATGAAATGTATTTGTCTATTTTTTCTATTGCCTTCTGATTATTATCCAATATTTCTCTAATTTCATCAAGAGTTATTTCATCAAGATGAATACCAGCAACAATTAATATGTTAATATCATTGTATTTTTTTCAACTTATCTGCCAATGGTTGTATTAATTCAAATTCTTTATGATTTCTAACCGATAAAATATTATAAACACCACCAGCAACTAAACCAACACCACCCACATGGATAACTCCACCAGTTATTGATATTTCCAAATCGTCACCAATCTCTTCAATCTTATAATCAACTTGAGTTCTTCCAGATCCTTCTGAGAAAAAATACATTTATGATTACCTCCATTTACACAATAATTATTAAATTGGATTCCTGTCCAATTCTTTATAATTATTATATAACTCGTTATATAAAAGTATTTAGTTAAAAAATCAATATTAATTGATTATATTAGAAAATACAATTTTAAATTTAATTTTAGTTTAAAAAAGAGACCAATAATTAATTTTTTTTGAATAAAATTGATAGCATTCCAGAAATATTTTTAATAAAGTTAGCTTTTGAAGTCTTCTTAGTATCAAGACACATATATATTCAAATGAAAAAAATAATTGTAAAACGACTCTAAAGCGCTAAAAAAAAGTTATAAATTTAGGAAATTATTCCTCTTTATTTAATTCTTTAAATTGGTAAATGTTTTTGTCTAATGATATTAAACTATCTTGTAATGCTTGACATAATTTTTCATCAAGATTAAATTTTCTCATGAATTCTACATATGTAAATAGTTCTTGAATGTCATAATCTATTAATTTTTCATATTTTTCTAGTTTTGCTTCTTTTGTAGCATATTTTTCATTTAAATATAATATTCTCTCGCTGATTCTTCTAAGTTCATCTTCAGTGAAACCATACTCTAATAACAAAGATTGATTTGAAGGATTTTCCTTAAGTTTTTCTCTTAAAACTACAAGTCTTTTGCTTAAAACATTCCTTACTTTGATTAATTCTTCATCTTCTATATATTCCTTTTCAAATTTTGTTTTCCTTTCTTGTAGTTTTTCTATTAGGTTATGAAGTTCATACAATTTTATTCACCATTTTACATCCTTATAATATATATTATGTTAATATTATTTAGATTTAATCTAGTTTATTGAATATTTAATTCGATTATTGGTAAATTATTAAAAAAAAGAAAAAGAATTGACTTTTTTATTTGAATAATTATTGTATTATTACTACATCATGGAAATGAGTTTAGAATTGATTTTCTTAATCATTCTAAATTTCTTACCTGAATTCCATGAACCCTTTATATAACCCTTATCTTCCATTTTATCTAAATATTTAGTTGATTTATCAAATAAGATCATAGCTCTTTTAACATTTTTTACTGTAATCATTACTATAACTTTTTTTCCAATTCCTGAAAAAATTAATTTTTTTATAATTACCATCATAACCACCCTAAGATATTTAGTATTTTAATTAATCATTTCAAACTTTAATATAACACTTTTAGTATATAAATGTTACTAAAAAAATATCAATATAAAAAGAGAGTTAAAAACCTTTAAAAAATCAAATAAAGATAAATAGTTCCTATTATCAATAACAAAAAATAATTAGCTATTTTAACCCATAGCATGACATATATTAAACTTTAAAACAAGAATAATTAAAGTAAATATTTTAAAATTTTTTAAAAGAATATTTATAATAGTTTAAGAGGATATAAATATAATTAATGTCTTGAAGGGATATTATGCAATTTAAAAATTTTTTCATTTTCGTTATAATATTGATTATGTTAACTGGTTGTCTTTCTAATGTTTCTGCTGAAGAATATAATTTTGAAAACAACACCCATTTTACTATCCCCAAGGGTTATACTCTACATGATAAGTCTGACAATCAAGTGATTTTAATTAATGAAAACACTATGAGTGCAGTTGGAACTGGAATTTTAAATAACATTTCTATGGATGACGGGTTAACAGAGTTTAATAAGGTTGGATTTAATATTATAGATAATCGAAATGTTAAAATTAGTTCTGTTGATTGTGAGGAGTTTAAACTTAAAAATAATGATGGAAAATTTATTAATTTATATAAATTTAATAAAGAGGGTATAAATTATTTAGTCGGTTACACTTCATATGATCCTAATTTTAATGTTGAAGTAGCTGATAATCCTGTTAATATAATTGTTACCTCTCTATCAAAATAATTATACTATTTTTCATTTAATTCTTTTTCTAGTTTACTGTATAGTGAGTTTTCTTCTATTTCCTTATTTCGTTCTGCTTCCAGTTCTGGAGGCAATATTAAATCTATCATACAGTTCGGACATTTAAGATTTGCTGATACTGGGTCATATCCACAATCACATGTTGTTGCTTCAGTATGATCAAATTCGTGTCCACAGATATCACATTTGATTAACATATTTAACACCTATTATACTAATTATTTGTATATGTATACTTATATTTCTTTTTGAATGACAAATAATTAATATTATTACTTAGATAAATTATATTCATCACGGAAGTATATGGTAATTTAAATGAATGATAAAGTTAAATGTCCTGAATGTGGACATAAAAATGAAATTAATTCCAATCAATGTTCACAGTGTGATCAAGAACTGAGAAATTATAAATATTTTAAAAACGATTTTAAAGACTTTTATAAATTATTTAGTTCAAATAATATAGAATTATTAAAAAAATTACCCTTAACCGATACAGGTTATGATTCAATATTAAATTCTATTGTAGAAATTGGAAATGAAAATTATCATGCTTTTCCTGCAGACTTAAACATCCAAAATTTAATAAGAATATCCAAGCCCTATGCTAGAGTACAGTATGATAATGAAAATAAACATCCAGGTTTTTATAGTTACTACTCTTTCAATAAGATTTATTTAAATAGAAATACTCCTTATACTATTATACCTGGAGCAATTATACATGAATTATCTCATCACATGTTTAATGAAATCATCAAACAGTCCCTTATGCATTTATTAAATGTTGAAAAATGTTTATATATCGAATCATTTGCATGGTATTTGACTTTACAAAATGATTATTTGAAAATTGCTAATGAATTTGCCTCTCATCGTACACAAGAATATTTTGATCCAGAAAATTTTAATGGTTACAGTTCTTTAAATCAATTACTTGAAGAAAATGATAACTTGGATGAAAAAAAGATTATTACGTCTTTAAATGTAGGATTATCAGTCAGCAAAGATATAATTTTTATTCTTGAAAAATATGTAGCTCCAACTATTGAAACTAATCCTAATTTAGCTGATTTTCATAAACTTGGTTATGATATTGAAGGCTTTGATGAACAAAACAAATTAAATGCCATGTATACCATTATTGTTCAAACATTTGAATTTGTTGCAGGCCATAAAAGAGATATGCAACCAATTTTAGATGATTTAAATAATAATTTCATAAGATATAATGTTTAAAAAAAGAATTTGAGTGGTTTCCTAATTTTGCTTTTGGAAAGTTTATGAATTATTTGATAGAGGAAACCATTTTTCTATTAGTGATAATAGGATTTTTTAGGCTTGATTTAGAATCTAATTTTATATGGATAATTTTTTTGCACTAATAGTATCTCATTATTTTAACTGGTAAATTTAATTATGAGTCTTTTAAATCGGGAGATTTATGATATTTTGTAATCGAATTATCTATTTATCAGTTAAAAATTTCCTTTGAAAAATACTAAATATTTTAGGTTATTAGTTGTTTTTTTACTTTTAGTAAATTTGTATTATGTATTATCTTTTAGTATTTTTATAATGTATTTAATTATTGGCTTATTATTAAATTTTTTAATGTTTTGTAAAATGTAAAGATTTTGTACAAATTTTTTTATATTGATATGATTTTTTAAATTTAGTACAAGTTCTGTACATTTTACAATATAATGTTAGACTTCATCATATATAAAGATATGTATAATATTTGTACAAATATTAAAAAAAGTACAAAAAATGTACAAATACTATTAAATTATCCTCATAGATAATTTAAAAAACCTAAAAAAATTAAAAAAAATAGAAAAAATAATTATTTACAAGTTAAAGTTTTCTTATAAATATTTTTGGAATATAAACTAGTTTTTGACGTTAAAAGAGTAATTACATACTTCTTATTCTTTGTAAATAAATACGGTATTTTATACTTTATAATACCATTCTTAATTGTAATAGTTTTTATTGTTTTTGAATTAACCTTAAACGTAACTTTCATATTACCTTTAACTAATCTATTACTGGAATCTAATATTTTTCCCCTAATAATATTATTTTTAGTAGATAATCTAGTATTAGAAATCCTAATTTTAGCCTTAACACGTTTGAAATTATATGAATTCCTATACTGAATCGTCAATGTTTTAGCATGAACCATAGTTGTTAACTTGTATCTGTTACTTTTCAAAGTTCTAATCTTAAATTTCAAAATAGACTTATTTTTTGAAATTTTTGCTTTTAAAACCTTATTTTTATTATCTTTTAAAGTAACACCATTAATTTTATATGTTGCATAACCACTTACATTTAAACCAGATATCCTTGTTGTAATTTTTATATAATTACCCTTTTGTTGAATTGCCGTTTTAGCAGATGGTGTATCTTTCGTATAAACTTTTAAAGAAGCAATATAATTATTGGTAGTATTAAACAAATCATTCCAACTTTTTCCATTTATACTTATAAATGAAATACCTTTTCTAGGAGTAATCTTATAAATTTTAGGATTTTCAACTAAAATATTTGTAACCGAAGAAGTTCTGGACCTAATTCTAAGTATTGCAGTAAATTTATCATTTTGATTTAATTGAACATATTTTGATAATCTGATTGTTCTGTAACCAGGTATATTAACTACTCCAGATTCCTTAGTTTTCAGTTTTCCATTAACATAAATCTTAACGGTATAAGAAGATTTGTTTAAGAAATAACTTCCAACTGCAGCAATACTTTCCTTATTTTTTGCAGTGTAGACATTTTTCAACCAAATATCTTTACTGTTCAATGTATAGAAATTATCACATACTGTATCATGCTGATAAATTGATTTATAATTATTATTTTTACCAATGATAAAAGCAAAATTATTTAAAGCTTCTTCATGGAAAACTTTATTACTAGCAAGTCCTCCAATAATTGGATCATAATAAGAAACATATTGGAAACCGTTTTCTCCAGTACCTGTTCCCCAACTATTTTTAATTATGAAAGCTCCATTACCTTCCGGTATCGTATCAAAGTTATATTTACTATAATCATCATCCCATCCGACAATGATTGCAGTATGTGAACCAGCTTCTACTTTATCTGTATAATAAAGATTAGCTGATGATTGCTGAGAACTCATTACACTTAAAGTTGTAACAACAGCTCCATACTTATAAACCGCTTCTTTGATTTTATCGTTATCAGTGACAGAATTTCTATCAGGAATAAAATAGACATCCCGTATTTGATATTTTGAGTTCATAATAGGTGAAACCATTGACTCTTCATCATATTTATCTGCAGACTCATAAACTGGACCAAAGCTACCAATCAAGTAACCAATAGGAGGATAATATACATTTCCACTATTTGGATCATCATAATCTCCTATAGGAGAATATAGCTTTAATACGTTTTTCATATTATTCTCAGATAAATCATGTCTTTTTTTAGTAGCTTTAAGTATTGATGATTCTAAAGCACCAATACTTGCAAAAGCCCAGCAACATCCACTTGTTCCCTGAGTTTTTACACTTGTAACATATCCCTTGTCACGTAAATCATATTTTGATGGAAGTTTTATGGAAATTGTTTTATCAGATGTAGTTTTTGCTAAAATTGTAAGTTTGCTGTTTCTTTTAATCTTTAGTTTAGAATATGCACTTTTTGAAGTATATTTACTGTTTCCATTGAATTTTACTGTAATTTTATAAGATTTCTTATTCCAATTACTTGGTACTTTAAACGAGTAAATTTTTTTACCTTTTGATAGTTTTAAGATTTTAACAACTTTGTTGGAAATTTTCAACCTTACTTTTGAATTAATATCAGAATTTGATCTGATTTTAATATAAACTTTTTTACCTGTATATGTTATGATATTATTAACAAATATGTAAGGTTCTATTTTATTGTTTAAACCCTGTTTCTGATTGTCAATTTTTATATATGCTTTCTTGATATTACCCGTATAATTATTAGTAACTGTCTTTGTGATTTTCATCGTATTTTTTGAATATTTTCCACTTGATGAATAAAATGTTACTCTACGCTGTGGAAGCGCATACTTGAATGTTTTACCATTACTTAATTTATTTAGTGTTACTTTAACTGTGTATATCTTTGAGGATTTCTTAGTAGTTGTAAAAGTTGTTAATAACCAAACACCAGGTATATATCCGTTAGTTATTTTATTGAAGTTTGGGCTGTTTTTTCCCCACCAGTTATAATTCAAATTCATTGAAGTGTCATTATCATGGAAAAATATATTAGCATTAGTTTTTTTGTTACAGAAAACGTTTTTATAAATTTTATAAGAACTATCTGTAGTATAAATTGTACCACCATTTCGTGTAGCATAATTTCCTTTAAAGACACTGCCTGTTATGTTGAAATAACTGATAGAAACAAAAATAGCTCCTCCATCTCTTGCTTTGTTGGATGAGAAGATACTTCTTCTTAAGTTAATATCCCCAAACATTGAATAAATAGCACCACCATCATACTTTGCAATATTACCAGTAAAATTGGATGATGATATTCTTAGAAGATAATTGTTTAATTGAATAATACCTGCACCATTAGTTGCCTTGTTTTTCTTAAATACTGAATTATAAAGATTTAAACTTGTTTTTTCTGAATATATTGCTCCACCAACGTCTTCAATGGCTTTGTTTGAAATAAATTTTGAATCGTTTATTGTAGAATTACTGGAAATTAAAGTTACAGCACCACCATAACGTTTTGAAGTAGAACCATGAATATTTACTTTTTTAAGATTTAATAAACCTTTTTTTATGTAAATAGATCCACCATATTTTGCTGAATTTTTCATATTAGTCTTTTCAATTAAAAGAGTTGAAGAATCAGCATAGATAGCTCCTCCTGATGTAGCATAATTATCAAGAAACTTAGAATTATTGACAATTACCCTATCATTATAACTTGATAAAACAGCTCCCCTATCTCCAGTATTATTATATACTTTAAAATTATTTAAAACAACAGTTGAATTTACAGATGAAATGATACTGTAAGTTGTTGATTTTTTTGCTGAATAAACATTTACATTATTTAAGAATAGGTCTGAATAATCAGAATTTATTATGCTGTCATAATACTTAGATTTTTTTAAATCAAAGTTGGAATTGTTAATAATTAGTTTTCCATTATCATCTATCATGGAATATACATTAACTGAAGAGCTTTTTGAATTATTAAAGGTTAAATCTTTAATGAAAACATTATATCCTTCTTCAATTCTTAAGAATAAATTATTGTTAGTATTTAAAGTTGAGGAATTTCCATTAATTATTAATGTTTTAACTCCATTAGTATTTCCCCAATAGATAGGTGAGGTAACTTTATAATTATTTCTTGTCAAATTTATGGAGTATTCAGATTGATTAAGTGTTTTTGCGTAATTTACTGCATCTCGTATTTGATTGTAATTAGTGATATTGTTGTCAGTGCTTGTCTTAGATGTAGTGTTTTGTGTATTATTTGTTGAGACATCCTTTTTTGCTTTCTGTTTTGTACTTTTAGTATGTGCTTCTTTCTTTGAAACTATTGGAATTTGTTTTGAATTAGTATCTGTATTTTTGATTTTTGAATCTGTCTTAGTTATTGTGTTTGAATCATTTATCTGATTAGCTGTTACAATACTTAGACTTAATATTATGGTTATAAAAAACAATAAAAAACATATTGTTTTTTTATTATTCATTTTATCACATTTTTCTTATTCAAATATTATCTTAAGATAATACTCAACTTATAATTATATGATTTTTGTTATTTAAAATTAGTGTAAATAAGAGTTTATTAAATAAATAGATAATAATTAATATATTATTATGAAAAAATAATAGTTTAATTAAAAAAAATAATTAGGATATTTTTCAGTGAATAAAATAGATTATTTAAGCTAAGTCATCAATTAGTGAAAAAAATTCTTTATACTCAGTTAATACATTATCTAATTGTTCTACAGTCATACATTCTATTTTTATAATATCATATTTTTCTGATAATTCGGTTGATATGTGTTCATTAGAATTGTTGAATGTTGTTTCAATAATGTCTTTTAATTCATCATATTTGTCTTCTATAATATTATACATTCTATGATGTCTAAATACATCCATTGCATGTAAAATTCCTTTATTATAAGTACCTGTACAATGTGTTATAGCAACTTCCGTATCTAAATAAAAAGGAGTATCTATTTTATCAGATCTTAATTCACAATTTATTGTACACATAACATGATCGTCATCAACATTGTCGATTATGTATTTGAGTGTTTTAAATTGTTTTAAGTTTACTTTGTTAAATAATTCCATAAAAACTACCTATATAATGATATGTTCCAGTTATTATTTAACTTTAAAATTTTTTAACATAGGTGAAAAATATTCCACCAGATGTTGGTTCATGAACTTAGGTATAAGATACGTGTTACAGATCCTTCTATTCAGATAAGTCTATAATCATCATTCTTATTTGTTAATTAATAGTTGTACTTTGTTTAATATAAAGGTTATTCAAGGGCTATTGACAAGTAATCAAGGGGGTTTTGACAAGTACTGCCTAAAGTATATATAAAAATTAATGGTATTAAAAAAAATATTAAATTTATAATAATTAATCAGTTTAATAGTTTAAAATAAATTATAAAAATTTTATAAAAATTATTTAAGTAAAATAAGCTAAATACATCAGTTATTATTAAAACGAAAATATTATAAAATTCTTTAAATAAGAACTTATGAAAAATACTTAAATTATGGAATAATTATAATAAATTATAAATATAATATAATCCATAATATTATTTAAGATATTTATTAAATAAAAATAAGACTTTAACATTAAATTAAATTAATAAAAAATAATAGATACATCTTATTTAAAACATATTCCCTATAAAAGTCTTATTTTAAAACAAATATCTTATCAATTAATTTTTTAAAATAAAAATATAAAATATAAATATTCCAAAAAAAAATTAAAATTCAATTTAAAAATAATTAATCATTTCACCACCAATTTCTAATAATACAAGTAACATATAAATTAACTTAGATACATATAATAATTAGATTTATAAGGAGGGAAATAATGAGAACAAAAAACGTTATTATCATTATTGTAGCAATAATTCTTGTTGCTTTAGTACTTTTTAGTACAACATCATTAACTACAAATCCAAATGATAATGATACGAATGACTCAGACAACAATACAACAATAAATAATACAAATGTAATAAATAATCAAGATAATCAAAATACAGAAAACCAAACAAAAGTACAACAAAATACACAGAAAGTAACACCAACTAAAAACAAAACAAGCACAGCAAATACTACAACAAAAACATCAAACAACAATAAAAATAACAATAAAAATCAAACATAACTCAATAAATTTACATTAGTATAGAATTATAACTGATAGTTTAAAGCTATACTATTATAAACTTTTTTTACCCTTTATGATTAATTTAGTTATATCCTTTTTCTACATTCTAATTAACTTTAAACCATAGCCCTTATTATATCATTTTTTGAATATCAATAGTATTTATATTTCCAATCAATGATTTTTTCAACAATTTAATAGGGATACAAAAAAATTCTAAAAAATATTTTTTAAAAATTCACTTGAATAAAATTTTAAATGAAAAACAAAAATTAACTAAAAAGGAGTTAAAACAAATATTGACTAATAAAGAACAACAATTAATAAATGAATTCTTAGAAAAAATGCTTAATATAACTTACTAAAAGAAATAGAAGATTGGATGAAAATCAATATGAATTCTATGATAACATATATTACACTTACTATAACATCAAAGCTAATGAAGAAAAAATTAAAAGCATTGCTTAAAAAGCAAGTATTGATTGAATAATTCATCTTTCATATAGAAAGAAATGATAAGGAAAACCTTCAATTCATCTAAAGAATTCCTCTATTTTTTTTATGGCTTTCTTATTATTTTCCATTACTTCTTCTATTTCATTGAAAGTGATATTATCTACATGAAAACCCGCTTTAATAACTACCGTTGACTTAACATTTTTTTGAATAGATTTAATAAGAGGAAGAATCAATTCATCCTCCCTATGACCTGGAAGATTGAATAAATTATATGAATTATTAGTTATCAGTGCTATACAACCAATATGTGCATTTCCACCATTAATTGTAATATCAATGTCATCACCAATTTCTTCTACTTTATAATTTACCTTAGTCTTAGCTTCACCAATACTAAATTCATACATGTTTATTCATCCTCTTAGTTTTTCTGTTTCTTTTATGTCTATTGTATTGTCATCTTTAATGACTACACCATAGACTTCCTTAGCAGATTCTTTTGTAATAATTCCATCAAGATAATCATCCAATACAAGGTTTATATCACGTTTAAGAGGATTTCCATATCCTCCACCACCTGATGAATGGATTCTTACGATATCACCGTTTGATACTTTTCTTGGATATTCCTTTGATTCTGTTTGTATCCATTCACCATCAATACGTACTAATGGTTTGTTATATGAACCGTCCTTCCCATTGTTCAGTCCATATGGTGGGTTGTATATTCCATCTCCAAACATTACTATTTCACATGAATCATCATAAATCTGGAATGCATAATCTATGCCTGCTCCTCCACGATATTCTCCAGCACCTGCAGTGTCTGTTTCCATTTCATGTTTTAATGTAATATGTGGATATTGTACTTCATTTGATTCTATATTTGGTGCTTTTACTCCCCCATAATTTGACATTGGAGACATGTATGGCTTTCCATCCAAACCTTTCATAGCTCCGCCACTACCTAGTGAACAGAATGAAAAGCCTACATAAAATCTTTCATTTCTTGGATCTATTCCATAATAGGATGGACCAATATAACTTCCATAACCTGCTGGTAATCTATCAGGTATTGCTTTATTAAATGCTTTAAAGATTGTTCCAATTATTTCACTTGCAGGAGTTAAAGTAGATAATGTCATTGGAGCTGGTTCATATGGATTAACTAAGGAGCCCTTCGGCAAATTTACATCAATTACATTAAATGCTCCTCCATTACGTGGGATGTCACGGCCTAAGAACCATAATGATGCTATTCCACTGGCAGCTGTAGTTGTTACAACTGAAGTGTTGACAAATCCTTTTACTTGTTTGTCAGTTCCTTCAAAATCTACCGTTAATTTGTCTCCCTTTATTTTTACAGTTACATTAATCTTAATATGTTCCTTTTGGAAACTGTCATCATCTATATATGAATATGCAGAGTATTCTCCATCAGGTACTTCACTAATACGTTTTCTTGTAAGAATTTCTGCTTGTTTAAGATTTTCTTGAACTACATTTTTTACTGTTTCTGCACCATATTCTTCCACCATCTTCTTTATTCTACGTGACGCTACATTGTTTGAACCCATTTGTGCAAGAAGGTCGCTTTTTAACATTGGTGGATTTCTTGTGTTAAGTGTTATTAGACTCATTATGTCTTCTATTATTTGGTTGTCTTGCATGATTCTTGTTGGATGTATACGGATTCCTTCCTGAAATATTTCTGTTGCCTTTGGATTGTAACTTCCTGCAGTTGATCCACCAATATCTCCATGATGAGCACGGCTTACACAAAAGAACAACAATTCATCATCATAAAATACTGGTGTTATTATTCCAATATCGGGTAAGTGATTTCCTCCATCATAAGGATCGTTTATTATGAATGCATCCCCATCATGTATATCATCACCGTATTTATCAATTGTTTTTTTAACACTGAATGATCCTGCTGTTGCAAGGATTGGAATACCGCTTAACTGTGAAACCAAATCTCCTTTATAATCACATATACAACATGCAAAGTCACAGGCTTCTGCAAATATTGGAGAATGTGCAGAATGTTCCAATGAAATACCCATCTCTTCAGTTATACTGTCTAATCTGTTAGCTATAACTGTACGATTAATAATATCCTCTGTAATCATAATTTTATTCTCCTATTTTTTTTATACTTAGTAAACCATCATCAATTATCTCTGATTGGAAACCCTTAGGCATTAGTACACTGGTATAATCAAATTCTATTATACAAGGTCCTTCTAATCTTCTATCCAAGTCCATCTCGGAGTATACTTGAACATTTATATTTCCTTCAGCTTTAAATGCTTCACCTGGAATATTTAAAGTGTATTTGTTAGGATTATTTTCTTCAAAATCAAATAAGGGATTTTCAAATACTTCTTCATGGCTTGCAAGATGAATGTTAATTATTTCCCAATCATTTTCAATCTGTGAATACTGGTATACATCATAATGGGTATCATGGAATAATTCATTAATTAATTCAATATCTTCTTCTACAAATTCCAACTTGTTTACTGGTATGCTGAGTTCATGGTGTTGACCAATATAACGAATTTCAAGGTTCAATTCAAATTTAACTTTATCACAGGATACTCCAAGTTTTTCTAGTTCATCATATGATTCATCCTTCATTGTATCAATTATTGAATTTAGTTTCTGGTAGTCCCAGTTTTGTTTTTCCATGAAGAAACTTCTGGTGATGTCATATCTTCTTTGAGCTCCAAGCATTCCCCAACTGCAAAATACTGGTCCTTGAACTGGAATAATTACCTCTTTCATATTAAGGGAGTTCATAATGTTACATGCAAACAATCCAAATGCTCCACCACTACTTACAAGACTGTATTCACGTGGGTCATTACCTCTCTGCATTGTTATTAGTCTTAATGAGTCAGCCATTAATTCACTTGCAACTGTGTATATAATTACTGCAGCATCCCTAACAGATATACCTAATGGCTTTGCAACATTTTCTTCTATTGCTTTTTCTGCATTAATCCTGGATAGTTCCAGTTTTCCTCCAAGGAAATTGTTTTCATTAATAATTCCAAGTACTAAAAGTACATCGGTTATTGTTGCATCACATCCTCCAAGATTATAACAGGCAGGTCCTGGTATACTTCCTGCTGATTCTGGTCCAACATGTACTGTTTTTCCTTCATCAACTGTTATTATACTTCCACCTCCAGCACCAATTGAATGAATGTCCATCATTGGAAGTGTTATTGGGTAACCTTCTATTTTTGATTCTGGAACTAACTGTCTTTCATTGTCATCTATAATATGCAGGTCAAAACTTGTTCCTCCCATATCACCAAGAACCAAATGTTTCTTATTTAATATTTTACTCAAGTTTTCATTTCCTACTCCACCACCTGCAGGTCCTGACAATAATGATTTTGCTGAGATTTTCTTCATTGTTGGGATATCAGATAATCCTCCACTATTCATCATTATGTTAATTGGCTTGTTCCACCCATATTCTGCTAATTTATTTTTTAAGTCTTCAAGGTATGTTGAAACTATGGGAGTTACAGAAGCGTTTATTACTGTTGTGGTTGTTCTTTCATATTCTCTTATTTGTGGTGAAACATCACTTGATAATGATACAAAAACATCCGGCAACTCCTCTTTAATTATTTCCCTAGTTCTTCTTTCATGTTCTGGATTTAAGAATGAAAATAAAAAACAAACAGCAATTGATTCTACATTTTCCTGTTTGCATTTACGACATGCCTGTCTCACACTCTCTTCATTCAACTGTTTAATTTCTTTTCCATCATAGCGTATTCTTTCATCAATGCCTATTCTTAAGCGTCTTGGAACTAATATTGGTGGAGTAACTGCTCGAATATCCCATTGATTTTCTAGTTGTGACCGTCTGAGTTCTAAAGCATCACGAAATCCACCAGTTGTGAACAATGCTGTTTTAACTCCTTTCTTTTCTATCAATGCATTTAATGCCAAAGTTGTACCGTGACTTATTTGTTTGGTATTTTTTAGTAGTGTTTCAAGATTTGTATCCCACTTGTTTGCTAGTTCATTTAGTCCTTCAAGAATTCCTTCAGCAGGATTTTCATGATTTGTAGGGTTTTTGAGGAAAATTTTTTGAACTTCATTGTTTTCAAATGTTCCCACTGATGTATAATCAGTAAATGTCCCACCAGTATCTATAGCTATTTTTATCATGTTTTTCACCAGTTATAATGCATATTTATGTAATCGTTTTACTGCTTCTTCTACATCCGGATTTAATTCTATTTTTGGTGAAAATCCTTCCAACGGTTTTGTTGCATCCATTCCCATCTTGCTTGTTCGACTTAGTTCATCAGTTGATGGATCTAATGTTTCACCCATACCCATATGTTGAGGTATTATTATTACATCCTTATCTGCCTGTAATCTTGTTGCTATTGCCCATAAAACTTCCTGTTCATTAAATACGTCAACATCTTCATCTACAACAATTGCAAGTTTAATATGATGATCTACTGCAAATGCTGCAAATACTGCCTGCATTGCTTGTCCTTCTGCAATTTTCTTCATGGATATGTAGCAGTGAAATATTCCACAACTTGATACCGGACAGCTAACAGCCCTTACATTCGGTAATGTTTGTCTTAATGCATTTAGTACGTCTCCTTCCCTTTGTATTGCCACTACTGTTATGTGTTCACTGCTAAAACCTGGTGTTAAGTCATGGAATATTGGATTTTCTCTATAGTGTATTGCTTTTACTTTGAAGAGGTTTTCTGTACTTCGATGACATGCATAATTGGTGAATTCTGCGAATGGTCCTTCTTTTTCTCTAACGTTGGCAAGTATTTCCCCTTCTATTACAAACTCTGCATATGCAGGCACTTGAACATTTATTTCACTACAATTTGCCACTTCAAGTTCTTCTCCGAACAATCCTGCTATTGCTCCATATTTTCCTTTATGGTATGGTACTAATGCTTGTGAGCCTAGTGAAATGTTTGGATGTACACCAATGACTATTGCTGCTTCTAAGTTTTCTCCTTTTTCTTCACTTCTTCTGAAGTATTCCCATAATCTCTGTCTTGAATGTAGGGATATTCCTAGTTTATCCTTTCCTTTAAGTTGCATTCTATGAAAACCCAATGTTTCAGAACCTGTTTCTGGATCTTTTGCTATTACAAGACCACTTGTTAGGTATGCTCCGGCATCTATTGGAAAGTGTGTAATTATTGGTAACTTGTTAAGGTCTACATCATCACCTACCATTGAATTTGCCATGAATGGTGGATTTTCCACTATCTTAAATGTATCGATCCTATTTTTTACTCTTTTAGCATATTCCTCGGATACATTTTTTCCTTCTACTCCCATTGCTTTTGCAAACCGTTCACGTGTACCTAATACATTGGTAATGACTGGTATTTCATTTCCTTCCACATTATCAAACTGCATTATGGGATATTGATGATTTTTCTCCAAATCCATCATTAATGTACTGATTTCATATTCTTTTTTAACTTCTTCAGGTACGTGTTTTATTACCCCTTCTTCTTCCCATTCTCTTATCAAATATCTCCAATCTTGATTGCTCATATAATCATCCCATATTTTTAATAAAATTCCAAATAAATTATTTTTTAATATAATCCATTTTTCTTAAGAAAAACTATTCCTTTCTTCTTATTTTTTTATATTTCCCCCATAGTATATATGTCTTTTTAGAAATTATCGAATTTCCTTTATATATACTGGATATGAATTTCTATTTCTTCGTGTTTTTTGAATAAATTAGTGATTTTTAAAGTAACCTTGACAATATTATTAATAATATCCTTTTTTAAATTATAAAAATAAACTATTAGGTTAGTAGTTAATTTAAGTTCTTAAATTCAATTTTTTAAATAATGATTGATTTTTAAGGATAATTTTAAAGTAAATTTTATTGAGGGTTTAGATGGAATATACGATGGAAGAAAAATATGTTCTCGCTGGAGCAACAATTGCAACTACAATTGTAGCTTTTGTATTAAATGCAGCTCCTGTAGCATTACCTTCTATTGCAAAGGCATTTGCAATGAATAATGTTCTACAAAACTGGGTAGATACAATATACCTACTATCGATTGCTGTATTTTCTATTCCTTGTGGGAAAATATGTCAGAAATATGGGTTAAAGAAAATATTATTATTAGGAATAATAATCTTTTTAATAGGTACAATTGGAACGGGAATATCTCAAAACGCAAGCATGCTTTTAACGGCAAGAGTAATACTTGGAATCGGATCAGCAATACTGAATGTTGCATCAATTGCACTGATAGTTGAAGGAATGTCTGATGAGAAAAAAGGTGTTGCATTAGGAATAGCCGTTGCTGCCGTGTATGTTGGAATTGCTCTAGCACCAATACTTGGTGGAAGTCTAATTTACAATTTTGGTTGGCAGTCCCTATTCTTTGCAGCCGTACCAGTAATACTGATAAATTATTATCTGATATATAAAGTTAAAGGTGAATGGAAACATGAAGATAACGAAAAGTTCGATACCATAGGTACTCTACTGTACAGTCTTGGTATAGTATTATTCATTTATGGCTTTACAAAAATCTTAGAATTTACCGGTCAACTGATTACAGTAATGGGTATATTATTATTGGTAGGATTTGGATTATGGGAATTAAAGGATAAAAATCCAATATTTGAAATGAAATTGTTTAAAAACATTCGATTTACTGCAGCAAACCTGGCATGTTTATTCAGTTACTTTGCAACTTTCATGATTACCTATGTGTACAATTATCATTTACAGTATATTATGGGAATGACTGCTGAAACTGCCGGTATGTACCTAATCATTACTCCTGCCATTATGGTTGTTATGTCAATCATTTCAGGTAAAATGATTGAAAAAATCAGGGGAGAAATATTGACGGGAGTTGGACTTGCCATATTAACAGTAGCATTTATATTGTTATGTTTCTTAAATGCAAATACGCCATTAAGTGTCATCTTAATTGCTATGACCTTGCATGGTATTGGTTATGGATTGTTTTCATCACCTAATACTGCACTTATCACGACCACAGTACCTGAAGAAGAAGCTTCTAAAGCATCAGCTTCACTATCTGCTATGAGACTCGTTGGTCAAACAGTAAGTTTAGGAATATTCACTTCGGTTTTTGCAATTATCATGGGAAATGTAGCTATTGTTCCAGAATATTATAGCTTACTCATAGATAGTTCACATATCATATCTATTTTAGCAGTAGTATTTGTTGCTATAGGATGCATTATATCATTTATTGGATTAAAAGGTGAAGTAAGGGAATATTAAACTTATTTACTATTTTTTCCTACTCTTTTTTTTAAATAGAATTTTTATTAAAATCATGAAAATTTGATTAAAAACTTATTTTTTTAAGGATTATTGAACATAGCTTTAATAATATGGAATTTCAGAATATTATTAATTATTTTTTTCGAGGAAAACATGTATAACAACCAACTATTAAAATTAGAAAAATCATACACGCTTAAAGAATATACAAAAACTATGTCTGTAAAAGAATTTTATGAGAGTTATGTTAATTTTAATGAAACATTAAAATCATGTAAGTACTGTGATACATACAACAAAAATTGGTCTTGTCCTCCATTTGATAAGGACATGACATACATCTGGAATAGCTATGAAAATATGGACCTGTATTTGTTAGAATTACATTACAATGAAAACATACAAGAAAATATTTATAAACAGGAAGATATTGATGTTATTTTAAATTTAACTTTGTTCAATGAAAAAAGAAAGCTACTAAATAGGTTATATGATGAAGTGAAAGAAAAAGAAGGTATGATTTTATCTACAGGGTATTGTAATATTTGCAGTAAATGTAGTAAAATAACGCACAACCCCTGCAGATATCCAAAAAATAAATTGCATAGTATTGAATCGGTAGGCGGATTAGTTACAAAAGCCTCCAAAGAACTATTTGGAACAGAAATTCTATGGATTAATATAGAAAAAGGTAAAATACCTGAACACTTGAGTTTATTAATGGCATTGCTATACTAATACCTATAACAATCCCTTGTGTGATTATCTATTATTCCAATAGCTTCCAGGAATGAGTAAATAGTTACTGAGCCAACAAACTTCATACCCCTTTTTTTAAGATCCTTTGTAATTTCATCCGATAACTCAGACTTAGTTAAATAATTTTGATTAGTGTCTTTTATAACCTTATGATTAGTAAAGCCCCAAATATAATCAGAAAAAGTACCAAATTCTTCCTGTATCTGTTTGAAACATTTAGCATTATTAACTGCAGCTTCAATCTTAGCTTTATATCTGATAATTCCTTCATTCTGCATTAAATCATTAACTTTTTCTTCATCATATTTTATTACTTTTTCTAAATCAAAATTATCAAATGCTGCTCTGAAATTCTCTCGCTTCTTAAGTATGGTAATCCATGACAAACCTGCTTGGAAACATTCAAGTAGCAGCATTTCAAATAGTTTTTCATCATCATATACTGGAGTTCCCCATTCATTATCATGATACTCTAAATATACATCTTCCTGTCCTTCTACCCATGCACATCTTCTTTTATTAAGCATTTAAAAAAACTCCTTCTTCTAATAAATTAACTATAATGATATTCTATTTTTTGTCATGAACAAATAATTATTTATTATTATATTACTAGATATTTAAATATGAATTTTATGAAATATATTTGCCATCAGAGACCTGACAGGTCCTTTTTCTTCAGAGGTCACCAGTTTCCACTTTGTAGTCGTTGCACTGGTTTTGTAGTTGGTACAGTCATATTTTGCATTTATTCCTATTTCATACCAATCCATTATACATACAATCTTTTAATTTTATCAATTTTAATCCAGTTACCCTACATAATTGATGGAACAACACAATATTTCGGATTTAGAGAAAGCAACAATACATTACGTTTTATAACAGGTTTTATTGGAGCATTTGGTTTAATTATTATGGTCAGATTTTTTAAAACCATAGTACTGCAATTATTTCATTTTTAAAACTTTTGGGATTTATTCTAACTCCTCTTTATCCAATTAAATATTTCTTCCTGACTTTTTCTATTATCGCATCTTTATCTATATTACTTGGAAGGGCAGAATAGTTAATCCATTTTTCTAAATAATCCATTTCACCAGTGGAGATATCCTCCTCATATTCTAAACATTTTATAATGCCATTAAGTATTTGATTATTTATTTCTTCATCAGAATAGCTTTCTAACTTCCTTTGAGGTATAACTGATTTAGAAAAGAGATTAATATCTACTTTTTCTATATTATCCTTCTTGATTAGAGTATCTATTTTCATTAGTAAATCATTGAAAATTATATGATTGGAATATTTTTTATTGTTGTCATACCAACTTCTTAGAACTTTTAAATTTTCTGAATTAATTTCGTTTTTATTGTTTATTACTTTAACTATTCCATATAATTCATTAATATTAACAGCAATTTCGTCACTAAAATCCTTTTCATAGGCTGGAGTATATGCAAACCTTTTTATATCCGTTAATTTTATTTCCTTTAATTCGTTTAAATGTTGATATAATAGAAATGTTGCTCTTGCATCTTCGATAGCATTATGAGCCTTATATTTAATGTTAAGATATTCTGCTATATCGGTTAAACCATAAGAATCCAATTTCATTCTTTTTCGACTTAATTTTAATGTACAACAATAATTGAATGAGGGTATCATCATCTTATATCTTTCTAATGATTTTGATATGACAGATAAATCATATGTAATATTATGTCCTACTACCACATTTTTTGTAATTATATCCTCTATCTTAGGCCAATATTCCGGTAATGTAGGTTGATTCTTAACCATTTCTGGTGTTATACCAGTTATACCTATTATATGACTATCAAAATAATCTTCAGGATTTATTAATGAATAAATTCTCTCCTTTTCCTTATTGTTTTCAACAACAATTATTCCAATTGCAGAAATAGAATTCCTATCATCATTTGGATTTTCAATGTCTAATACTATGTAATTGTCCATATTCATACCTCACTTGGCATAATATACATATTATTTAAATATTACATATTCCATAATATAATATATTACTTAATTAGTATAAATAATAGAGGTTTAAATTATGACCGAAACAATTGGCGACAGATTAAAATTATTAAGAAAAAAACATAATTTTACACAAAATCAAATAGCAGAATACCTTGATTTTAAACAAGGCCAGATAGCTAAATTAGAAAACAATCAAAGAAAATTAAGGTTATCTTCTCTTGAAAAATTATGTGAATTATATAATACCACAGAAGAATACATCATCAATGGTGACCCAAATTATTCAAAAGAAAATTTTGCATTCCGTTCAAATGTTAAAAATCTTAACTTAGATACAATAGCAAAAATGAATAACATAATAAAAAACGTGGAATTCCTATCCAAAATAACTGATGAAGATGAAGAGTGATTATTATGGAAATACCTGACAATTATTATGAGATTAGTGAACAAGCAAACAATTGTCGTAGAAAATGGAACATCAATGAGAACTCTCCCATAGACATTTTTGCTGAAGTTTTAGATAAAATAGATAATGTAACCTTATGTTTTTTAGATATGGAAGATAATCTTAGTGGTTCATCATTCAAAACTGGAAAAAATAAAGTTATCTTTATTAATTCTAATCATCCATTAGGAAGACAACGATTTACATTAGCTCATGAAGTGTACCACTTAGAATATCAAAAAGAATTCGTTAACTGTGATATAGACAGTAGCGATGATGAGATAGAAGCAGATGCTGATCAGTTTGCATCATGTTTATTAATGAGCAATGGCGCTTTATTCAATTATGAACGGGAAAACAACATAAAAGAATGGGATTTGGACTACATTATGAAAGCACAACAATACTTCCAAATTAGTAATTCAGCAATGCTTAGAAGACTACATTCCTTAGATAAAATAAGTGATAGTCAAAAAGAAAAATATTCCTATAATGTAATGCTTAATGCCAGGGAACGAGGATATGATTTAAAATTATATAAACCATACACAGAAAAAAATAACCTTGTATTAGGCAATTATATTAGATTAACCAATACTGCATATAATAAAGGTTTAATATCTAAAGCCAAGAAAGATGAATTGTTAATCGATGCATATGAAGAAATATGAATTAACTAGAAAGTTGGATGATTTAATTGAAAAATGATTTTTTAATTTATGAGCTTGAATGTCTAAACTGCTATTTAACTTTAGAATATAAAACAATTAAAAAAATATTTCCTAAAGTAATTATTCCTAACTATGTTTACTTAGATTTAAAGCCTATGCTTGAAAAAGATAGCATGACAAAGATAAAAAAACTAATACGAAACAAATATTTTGTTTTAGAAGATATTGAATTATTTACTCCTGAATTTTCATTTTATAAAAAACTAATTAGTGGTAATGACTGTCAATGTCGAGGAAAAAGTGAAGCTTCAGCCATATGCATAGCAAGAAAAAATGATTACATCATTCTAAGTAAGAGATTAAATGATTATTCGGAATTTAATATTGATAATATGATTTTATCAGATTATTTACTTGATTTATTTAAAGAGAATAAAATTAAAAGAGAAGAAACTTGTTTAATATGGGAAAGAATGTGTTCTCATAATATTAATATTAATGAACATTCTATTGAAGATATTATTCAAAAACCAGTTTAGAAAAAGCTTGCAATTTAATGAAAATATCCAAAAACCTATTTTAGAGGTGAAATTATGAATATCTGTCTTTTTGGATCTGGAAGTAAAATAATTGACAAAACATATCTTGATGAAGGATACAAGTTAGGTAAACAACTTGCATTAAACGAACATTCCCTTATTTTTGGTGGTGGAAATTATGGAATGATGGGAGCTGTTGCTAAAGGTGTATATGATAATAACGGACATATTATTGGAATTACTCCAGAATGGATGGAAAAATTTGAATTATTGTATCCAAATTGTGATGAAATTATTTATACTAAATCAATGGATGAACGTAAGTTAAAATTTATGGAAAACAGTGAAGCGTTTATAATTAGTCCGGGTGGAATTGGAACATTAGATGAATTTTTTGATATAATAACACTAAAAAAACTATTAATACATGACAATCCTCTAATCATTTTTAACATCAACAATTTCTATGATAAAATGCTGGAAATGCTCACATCAATGATTGATGAAGGTTTTATTAGAAAAGAGGATAGCCAACTAATTGTTGTTAAAAACACTGTTGAAGAAATTATTTCATATCTTAATAATTATTAATCCCCCCATTTTTTAACTCCCCTTTTTACAATCAGATAAATACTTCCTTTAATATATTATTTAATTAGATGTGTTAATATGAAAGAAGAATTAATTTCTAATTATAATCATAATATTAAAAAGTATGATCCCGAATTAAGTGAAATACTTGATAATTTTATCTCAAAACAAGTTTTAAAAGAAAGTATCTTAACAGATAGAGAAAGGATGCTGGTTACTCTTGCCTGCTTAATAAGTAATCAATCACTAGAACTATACAAATCAATAGTAAATGCATCACTTGATATCGGTGTCACACCTACTGAAATTAAAGAAGTAGTATATCAATCATTAGCTTACATTGGTCTTGCAAAAACATATGATTTCATTAACATAACCAATGAAATTTTCATCAAAAATAATATTTATTTGCCATTACCTAATCAGAGAACAGTTGATTATGAAGATAGACTAGAAACTGGTTATAATCTCCAAGTTAGAAATTTTGGAAAGAATTTCATTGACAACAATATTGAAAACACTCCTCCAGGTCAAAAACATATTTGGAACTTTATATCATCTTTTGCCTTTGGAGATTTATATACAAGAAATGGATTATCAGATCAAGACAGGGAATTAATATCCTTTAGTTATATTCTGTCCCTTAGAGGATGTGAAAATCAGCTAAGAATACATACAAAGGGCAATTTAGAAATAGGTAACAGTGAAGAAAAATTAGTTAGTGTTATAACAGTACTAGTCCCATATATTGGCTTTCCTAGAGTTCATAACGCTTTAGCAATTCTTAACGAAATAATTGAAGATTAAAAAGAAAGAAAATGTTATTATTATAAATGATAATATACTACACCATTTTCTTCTGTTTTCTTAATTTTTCCTTGTCCAACTAATTGGTCAAGAACACCTTGAACTACTGCTTCAGGTACTGGTAGAGGACTTTTTTCAGAAACTAGTTTAGTAATATCAGCTGATGATAATTTTGCACTACCAAGTAAACCTGTTATCATATCAGGACTAACCATAATTAAAATCTCCTTTATAATCGATATTAATAAATATGTTTATATAATTAAAAAAACTTTTTCATAATTTCCCATATTAATAACCAAAAATTTGTATTAAAAAAATTCCAGAAAAGCATTTTATAGAACAATAGAAAAACAAAAAACTGTTTTATTGCAAATTATTTATAACTGCAAATAAAACATGAAAATATCATATAAATAATAATACAGATAAAACCCACATTAATATCCACATCCATCCCCCATATTACTAAAGCAATTAAATTAAAATTATTAACATAATACTTTCTTAAATTATTTCTTCAAATTCTTATTTTTCGATAAAAATAAATATTTATTAATTTAAGTATATGATTAATCTTTTTTATACCAAAAATCAATTTTTATTAAAAAATATTATGCAAAAATAGGGCTATAGATATATTAATATATTATTTCATTCAAAACTGATATACGTAGTATTTTCAACAACAAAATTGGATGAAACACTTAATTTAGAAAAATAATAACATTACATCTTAATTAATGAAAATACTATTAATAAACAATAAAAAAAATAATTAAAAATATAATATTTTAAAGTATTTTATAAAAAATACTTAAAACACATACTACATAAAATGACAACATTAAAGCAACAAAATATTGTATTTTATAAATTATTGAATGGAGAATTAAATAAATTATCTAAAAAAATTATTTAGATAACAAATGTAAAAAATATGAGAAAACAATAATTATTATGAAGATGAAAGACTATGAAAAATAGAAACAAGAAATTAATCTGTTTCTTTTTAGTCATGTTTATAACTTTAATAGCTTGTTCAATTGTTGCTGCAAACGATAATGCAGACAACAGTACAGCAAGTACACACACCAAAGAGGTTCACAAACATAAAACAATAGAAAAAACAACAAAAACACAAGTAAAAAATACAGTAGAATCTGTAAAAACATCAAAGCAAAGTTTAAACAAAACGATCGAGGAGACAGATGATAAAAATGCGGTAAAAAAAGAAAAAAATAACAATGCAAAGGCCAAAATAAATAAAGTTTCAAATACACAAAAAGCTGTAAAAGAAGTAGATGTCACACAATGGTCGAGTATAGGCAGTAACGGAAGTTATACGCTTACACAGGATATAAGTGCTACTAGTTTAAAAAGCATAAATGATGACTTTACATTAGATGGTCAAGGACACGTAATAGATGGTTCAAGTTTTTCAGGAACACGTGTATTTGATGCAAGTGTAGGAGAAAATAAAAATGTTACATTTAAAAACATAGTATTTCAGAACTTTGACAAATTAGAATCATTAATACGTTTTGCATCTAGTTTACAGGGTTCAGCTCAATCAACAAGTAATTTAATTGTTGATAATTGTACTTTTATACATGTATATGAAACGGGGTCATATGGTATTATAACAATTTACAGTTTACTAACTGATAGTGATCAATATAAAAATAATTTACGTGCTTCACTAACTAATTTAAGATATGATTATAGTGGTACTACATTGATATATAGTAGCAGACACAGAACTTATGTAACATTAACTAATATTCAGCATGATGGTGTAGAAATAAATCAAGATGATTTGGGTAATAGTTACAGTTATCGTGTATATACTAATGCAGCTAAACAGTTAATTTGTCTTGTTACAGTACAAGATGGGTTTGTAAATAGGACTACAAAATTAAATATGAGTTTATTTAACGATACATATTATAATAATGGTGGTGTTTGGGGTAATAATATTACTCCTCAAAGAAATGCGGTTGTTACTTACAGTATAAAAGATGCTGATGGAAATTATCTAATTGATACATCCAATAATCAACAAATCATAAACTATACTGCAAGGACAGATTCTAATGGATATGCACTTATATATGCAAAATTTAATCAAAAAGGAATATACACATTAGAATATACTTTCCCACCTACTGGTAATTACATTGCAGTTAGTGGAAAGAGAGAATTTGTTATTCAGGATTTTGTGAATTACACAGTACCTGATACAATTTATAGGTATTATAATGATTATCCTAATTTATGGGTTAATGTAACTAATCCTCAGCATGAAGGATTAACCTCTCCTGAAGGATATACTGACTATGATATTGCAGTACTTACTCAGGGTGTCAGATACTATATCTATAATACTAATACTGGAAATTATGATTATTATACAAGACCTGTTATAAATGGTAAAGCAGTATTTGAAAACATTACTGGATCATACAGAATACCTTTAGTTAATAATCTTAATTCCCCTGTTGCATATCCTGAAGGCTATTATTATGCATATAATATTAGTTCCCAATTCTTAGGAAACACATTATATACAAATTCAACAAATAAGACAACAGTTGTATATGTATATAGAAATCCTACTAGTGTCAGTATACAAAACACGTCAGGTGTTGTATCTGGATTAATGGGAGAAGACATAGAATTAGTAGCTAATGTACGTGATTTAACAGGCCGTAACATGGTTAATGGTCAATATGTAACTTTTGTATATAATAATAGGGTATTAGCTAAAGCTATTATTAACAGTAATGTTGCAAGGACAACAGTTAAATTTAATGATTCCATATATGATGGAGAATTATATGCATATTTCAATGATACATTATATTTAACTGATCAAACACAGTTATGTGAGAATTCAAGTGCAGTTGTCACTTTAAATATTCATAAACTTGAATCAAAAGTGGAAACTCAAGAATCACTTGAAGGTATTTATAATAATAAGGTTAAAATCAGAGCAATTGTTAAGGACAGTCAGGGCAATCCGATTACTAGTGGTGTTGTTTCATTCAAGAAGGGTGACACTATACTAGAAAATGTAACAGTTAGTGGTACTGGTGTTGCCGAGTATGATTACACTATTGGTACTGAAGAAAGTGTTATAATCACATCTTTCTATAATGGAAGTGCTAATTATGAAAACAACACTAACACTACCACTGTTAATAGGATTACTATTCCAACAATATTAACTATTGAAAACTTACCTGAAACTGTTAAAGTTGCAGAGAGTTTTAACTTTAATGTTAAATTAACTAACACTAATAATGATCCACTTCAGGGTCAGAGTATTAGTGTAAAGGTTAATGGTGAACCTGTGCCAGTCTCTGGTACTACTGGATCTGATGGTATGGTAACAGTCAGTTATACACCAAGTAGTAAGTCTGATTTGACTATTGTTGCAAATTATGATACAGATTATGTCTATAATTCTAATACTACGAGTGCTAGTATTACTAGTAGTAGTGTTGAGTTAATTGATAC
>JAFRMD010000111.1 GCA_017430835.1 Methanosphaera sp. | reverse complement strand
GTGTTTTTCGGTTATTTCACTTATTGAATTGTCATGTAATATATCTAATATCACATATAATTTGTTTAAAACACGAATATCATTTTCTAATTTCTTTATTTCACTTTGTACCTCTGAAATAATTCCAGGATACTCCTTAATCAATGTTTGTTCAGACATATTACCATATATCATAATTTTATTATTTAAGTTTCTATGTCGGTTACTATAAACAAGGATATCTTTATACTATTTTTTTTCATTGCATACTTTCTTTTTTTAAACGAAATTCCTGCAGAACGGAGCAATTCCTATAAAAATTATAAGTTAGATTCAATAATTTCTATTTCTTCATCAGTTAAATCATATAATTCATACACTTTTTGATTAATTTCTTTTTCCAAGAAATCAATTTGTTGCTGAAAAATCTTACGTTCGTGAGGAGTATTTGTAGTATGGAATTGTTTTTTTAGTTCCATCATTTTACCTGCTAATTCTATGAATGGTTCTTGATGTTCTAAAGTTATTTGAGGTATTGGTAATTTACTTATTCCATTTTCAAAATATTCATAAGATCCATTTCCTGTTTGTTTACCAATGGATTTATATCTAAAATTTAATACATTAGAATTTAACAAAGTTAATAAATATTTTATATCATAATCTTCATTCGTATCAAATAGAACTGTTGTATTTGTAAATCCTAAGTACTCATTTTGTTGATCTAATGCAAATTCATTTTCTTTGTTTCTGTAATTGGTTATTATTTTTGGATATTTATAAAATTCTTTATGTAACGCTCTATTAAATTTCCACCAACAATGCCCTTCATTTTTCACAGTTCCTCTCTTTTTTAATTCTGTCCTATTTTCTTTAAGATATTTCTGTATTGTATTGGGCAAATCCTCGAAGTTTTCATAGTCTTCTACATATAACACATAATCACATTTTTCTTTGCCTAAATAATATGCACTGCAATTTTTTGTATTGATTCTTCTTTTGATGAATTCCTTAGGAAATTCTTCAGGATATTCTTTAAATGAATAAATATTATTACGTCCAGTTTCCATCCCCTTACCTATATGAATTAATTCTCCGATTTTATCATTATTTGTATCAATTTTGTTGTTAATTTTCATTATTTCATTAGTTTTAATTGGAAAAACATCGTTTTTATTTAATGTTATATTAAAATAATTTTTTGAATCTTTTAATAATTTAACCAAGTTACTTACAGTATAATTATCTTCATTTAATCCTAATGCTTTAGTGTTATTACTTTTAGTTTTATCTCCTAAAATAATACAAGTTGTTATATTTGCTTCATCAAATACTCGAAATTTTTCAAAATTTACAATTTTATATAAAGGCATATTGTTTAAAATATAATTTCTTAATTTATCTGCTTTATCCGCAAATAAAAATGCATTTGATATAATATAACCTATATTGCCTGTGCTAATATCTGAAGCTTTCTTAATGAAATAGAACAAAATGTCTGTTTTATCATTCCATACTTCCCTATAATTCTTTTTAATGTAATCTTTTCTTTTGGAATTTGTACCCCATGTATCAATATTAAAATACGGAGGATTACCTATTACACAGTCAAACCCTCCTTGTTCAAACACTTCCTGAAATTCATTTTCCCAGTCAAATGGTTTAATCTCTTTGATTTCACCCATAGTTAAATCTTGTTGTTCTAATATATTACTCTTAATTAAACTGTTACCGTTCTTGATATTACTACTAAGATTAGGCAATACTCTTTCATGGAATAACTTTTGTTGAGCCTCCAGCAAATCTTTATTCTGGTCTTCCAGTACTTTCAATAACAAACTAAGTTTCGTTACTTCAACAGCTAAAGTATCTAAATCTACACCATAAATATTATTTTTAAGTATTCTCTTTTTTTCTCTTACTGTTAGTCTAGTTACTCCATCTTTTCCAACATAAACAGTATCTTTAGGTGGTTTTTCCAATTGACTATAATAATCAAGATGATAATCAAGAAGATATTGATATGCTCTTATTAGGAAACTTCCACTACCACAAGCAGGATCTATTATTTTTATTTTACTTACCTGATTGGGCGTCATTCCTTTAATTTTTTCACCAACAGTATTTTCTACAATATAATCTACTATGTATTGTGGTGTGTAGTATACTCCTCCTGCTTTTTTGACTTCTGGTTTGTCTTCTACTTTTGCCTGGTGTGATGGTGTTAATCGTATAATTTTACCAAGGAACTGTTCATATATTTTTCCCAGTATTTCTGTTGATATTAGGCTGAATTCATATGGACTGTTTGGGTAGTAGAGGTTTTTGAATATTTCCTTGAATACTTTGTCATCTAGGACAAGATCTAGTGTGTATGTGTCTGTTGTGAAGTCTTCTTTGTCATATGGGTTGAAATGGAATAGTCCACTGTTGTATTTTTGGTCTGCTTCTTTGCATATTTTTGTGAAGTTTTTGTATATATCTGGTTTTTCCAGCAGGTCATGCAGTCTTCCATATCGTTCTATTCCTCTATCCTCTGCAATTCGGAGGAATATTATCCTATCTATTGTTAATTGTACAGCATAGTTTAAGTCTTCTATTGATAGTTCAGGATTCCTTAATGCAATATTACGAGCAAGTATTAATCTCCATTGTTCTATTTCTTTGAGGAATTCCTCATCTATTTCAGTTGTTCCTTTTTTATCATGTTTAACATTATTTGCATAACTATCAAACTTACCACTTAGAACTGCTTCTTTACTGAATATGTTGTATATTTCGTC
>JAFRMD010000110.1 GCA_017430835.1 Methanosphaera sp. | reverse complement strand
TTTTTTATTCTGATTTTTTTTAGTTTTTTTGTGCTTTATTCAATTTTATAATATGAGTCTTTATTGAATTGATTAAAGCTTGATATCTATTTTGTATATTATTATTTATATGTATTTGGTTATTTTTTTTACTCTTTTCCCTCTTGGTTATTGTTTTTTGGGTGTTATTTTGGTTGTTATAGCGTAACTTTTTTTTAATTCGTGGTGGTTTTTCCCTTAGTTTTCATACATTTACTATTTATACTGTTTACAAGAAACAAGTAACTAATAATTGTGTGCTAGGTGTATGTGGTGGATTTATAGGATATTTTAAATGCTAATGGCCAATCTTCTTCTAGTGGATGAGGGTTGGATTATATATTAATAATAGTGCTTGGAGTCCTGAGCGTCAAGGGGTACACTATTGAGGGTGTGGTTAAGAGTTTGAGTGTTGTACAATTGTTGGATGTGATATCTGAGTATGCACGTTAAAGTAGTGATAAGGTTATACTGCGGGTTGATAAATAAGAAAAACAAAACAAGTAAATCCATTTAAAAAATAGTGAAGAATGATTACTTCTTGCACACTCTCGTTTACAATAGAGAAAAATTTTTATCATATTAAAGTGTGAGATAATTATTTTTTCTATTGGTTCATGAAATATCTCCTTGTTTATGTATTATTTTTATAATTTTTCTTCGTTATAGATAAGTATAGCGAAGCGAAAAAAATTTTTATATATTATTGTGGGGAGGAGTCGGATAAGTTAGAGAGGTTGCTCTCTTCTCCTCTCCTCAGAACCGTACGTGTCACTTTCATAACATACGGCTCAAGCATATTAGTTATCTGAAGAAACTAAGTCTACTTATAAAATTATTTTATATTCCATATAAGCATTGGTAATTGTTTTTAAATTTAAATCTTTCAAAGTACTCATTGAATTCACTTTTATACGGGGTTGCTTTATATTTAATGCACCACGCATATTTAATATGAATCCAACTCATACGTTTAAGTTGATTACCTGTTTCAGGATTAGTAAACAAATACTTATCTTTTATAGTTTTATCCCTGCACGGTTTAAAGTGTTTACCTTTAATCCACTTATGAGACTTCTTAGGATATAATCTCTTAAGAAGACGTATAATACGATATATAATAAACCAATCCATCTTTTCAAAGGTTCTTTTTGCAGCTGTCATTCTCCAATAATAAGCAGTACCAATTATAAGATTATTTAAGGAGTCAATAAAACTTTCTATGTCTCCCCCATAAGCTTTTATAAAGATACGCCGTGCTTTATCTTTGAATGAAACAATACTACTCTTTGACGGTTTTGTAAGAACCACTTTTCTATTTCTACTGAAATATGATTTAATATTGATTCCTAGAAAATCAAAACCATTATCAATATGAGTAATTCTAGTTTTATCTTCAACTAACACTAAGTCCCTCTTAACCAAGTAAAAATTTAAGCGTTTCAACACTTTACATGCATCCTCTTTTGTTTTACAAAGTATTATAAAATCATAGCATAACGCTCCATAACATACATATAACTATTAAAAAATAATGTAATTCTAAAAATAATTGAATTTAAAAAATTTGAAGTTGTACCACTTCCAGTGTAAAATTAATTTTGGCGAATTCCCAAATTATTATATTGTTTCTAATTTTTTAAATTTATCAACTACTTCTTTTTCTTTTAAATCTGTGTATATATGTGTTATTGTTATGTTTTCATATACCATATGCTGTTAGAACTTATTGTTTTCTAAGATTAATATCTTACTCTTCAATTTTTAAATTTAAAAATGATTTATAGTATTTAATTAAATAGGTACACATTTATATAATGTTCCCACAATTGTATCAATAAATTAAATAATGTTCCCACAAATCATTATCGTACCCACATTTAACATCCAAATAGTTATCATAATTATCTAATCCGATTATTTATACTTAAATGACTATTTAAGTTACTTATTTGTCGGTTATCATAAATGTATATAGGCACACAATTCTAAATTGTTCCCACAAATAAATGTAAACACATTAACTGACAGAAGATCTTTATAAAAAATTATTTATTCAAATATAAAAATGAAAGAAGTGAAAGTTTAAAAATAGAAAAAACAAGATTATATAATCATAAAATGAATAAAAGAATAAAAAGAAGTATGCATCATTATTATGTAAAATTATATTATTGTATTTAAATATTTTATTTTAATATTCTATATGATAATTAATTCAAGTCTACTGTATCTAATATTTGTATAATTGAAGTTTATTTTAGCTTTTAAGGGTGAAAATATAAATAGAATAAAAAGATTAAATAGTATTACATTCTTATTCATATGTTTTATCATCTTGTTTATTTTTTTATGTTTTGGTAATAAAATAAAAGGGATATAAACATTTTTTTAGTTTATGAATATGAATATATGGAGGATAATATATGCATTATTCTCTCCATTTATTCTATTCTAGTTAACACATACCTTTTTTTATCAGACCTGTGAATCTGTAAATTTATTATCATAATTTTTTAACTTATATTCATATGCATATTCATTACTCTTATATTACTGTTTTTATTTCACGCACCTCATTAAGTTTAGAATTCGTGGACATTCAATTGTTAGGCTATTGTTTTTTTTTATTTGATTGATTGTTAGGGGATTGTTTTTAGTATTCATATGAGACATGTTAAGTATTGGATGTGGATTATGAGGTTTTGTGTTTGGATTTCTGGTGTGAATAATTGCTTTTCTTAGTACTTCTAAATTTTACTTCGCTATACCTCTCTATAACGAAGATAAAAAAAATACTTAACATATAGATGTGATGGCATGTTTTTATTTTATTGATAGGATATGATTATTACTTTTTAATGTGTACCTGATTATTGGGGTGGTTAATCATCATACCTTTCAAATAATATGGGGTAACTGAAGGAATTATCAAAGTATTTTTTGTATCTGAGGGTGTGCAACAATCACATTTTGAAAGTTAATTATGGTTGTCATATTGGTCAGAATTGACCTGTATATATTTATATTTTTATTTTTTTGTATTTTTAGTTTTTATCCTTCTATGGATATTGTGTTTTCTTTTAGTAGGTTTTATTCCATATTGTGTAATTTTATCATGTTTTGTGCTGTTGCCATGAGTATTTGTTCTGTTTTTACACTTTTTATGCCTTTTACGTGGTATTGTCTGTATTTTAGTGTGTATTTGTTGTATGTCATCTTGGTTCTACATTTGGCATCCTGTCTTTGTATTTTTCTTGTGCTTCTGATGTATCTTGCGGTGTTTTAGTTTCATAGTTGAATCACTTATGTAATCTGTTATTACTTTAATTGTCATTTTAGATTGTGCTTTCCATGGATCATGGAACTTTATACTATCATACTTCTATGGATTAAATGTTAGTGGAATGAAAGTTGCTTCATTCATGTCAATAAGTCAAACACACTACTTTTTTAGGACTAATGCTTTTGGTCCGGAAACAGGGATTACTTACAACAATAGCTGCACTGGTTGGTATAGCAGCCCTATTATACTATAAAAAACCTATTAGAAAATAGAATTAAAATAATCAAACTCTTTTTTTACTTTTATATAATGGTACTATAATAATATTTTGTAATGATTAAAATTCATGTAACTTCTTCATATAATCCTCTACAAAATACCTTATATTCTTTCTACCACGAGTAATGAAAGTATGACCTTCTTTTTCCAACATTTCCTTCTGATATTCAATACCACCAGGATATTTAGAGTTTAATTCACCATCTTTCTTAAGAGTTCTCCAGAAAGGAATCTTATCAGCAGATCTTTCATTACTAGCTTGAGCAGATAAACTAATAAAAATTCCTGCAGTTAATGGGCAGGTAAAATCAGCATCATACTTTTCTGCCAAATATTGTCTTATCTGAGTAATCGTGATTACCTTACCTTCAGGTATTTCGCTCATTAAACTATTATAATCTAATGGTGGGGCAATTAACATATGTTTTCCACCATAACGTTCTATACTTTTTTCATCATCAACAGTTACAATCTTAGGCATATCCTTAGAATCATTTAATTTTTCATTAAAACTTTTTTTAACCATTTTAATCACTCCCATAATATTGATTTTCATATTACTTTCTAATAAGAAATAATTTATTGAACTTTATACAAATTCACTGATGTATTGTTGTTATTCTGCATTCATATAGTATCGTATGTTTTTTTTGAAATTGTTGACATAGGAATGTGAAAATTATCTGCTAAAAATTAAATCTTGTTGATAAGGGACAATTTCCAAATAACCATTTTTTTTAAATTTCATCAGTTAATAAAAAGTCAATTATATTCATATGTTTTATCCCATACCTAGACATGTTAAATTCATCCATACTTAAGACATATGCATCATATTTATCAGGAATGTCCAATAAAACTGAAAATTCCCTTTCGATTGTTTCATCAGAAGCTAAAAGATAAGCAACTTGAATATAAATCTTATTATTTTTATTTTTAGCTATGAAATCTACTTCCTTATTTTTAATCCTACCTACTTTAACTGAATAGCCTCTTCTTAAAAGTTCTATATATACAATATTTTCAAGTATTCTAGGTAACCAATTATCATTTTCATCAATCAGTGCCTGATGAAATCCATGATCAGTTAAATAGTATTTTTCTTCAGTTGATAATAATCTTTTTCGCAATATATCTTCACGTAACACCCTCTGGCAAAATAATGATTCCACAATGAAGTTTGTATAATTATTAATGGTTTCTCTTGAAGTTTTTTTACTTTCGGATTTTAAATAATTTGCTATACTTTTTTTAGAGAATGTTTGTCCAATGGAATTCATAATAAAATAAACAAACCTTTTAAATGTATCGATTCTTCTGATTTCATGTCTTGAAAGAATATCGTTAATAATAATTGAATCATAGATATCTAAAAGTACATTGTTTTTACTCTCTTCATTTTTTAAAGAAAGCAAGGAGGGCATACCACCATATTGTATGTATTGCCTGAAATAATCATATATTTCATTTTTACCCATTTTAACATTGTTAATTTCATTATGATACGTTAAAAATTCTTTAAATGAAAAGGGGTAAATGTTTATATGAACATATCTTCCAGCTATCAATGTTGAAAGTTCAGATGAGAATAGTTTTGAATTAGATCCAGTAACATAAATATCTGAATCAAAAGAAACTCTATATGAATTTATTGATTCCTCCCAGTTATCCACTAATTGAATTTCATCAAACAATAAATAAACTTTACCTTCAATATCTTTAACTTTATCTAAAACAACTTCATCCAATTCTTTTGATGTTTTAATATATTTATATTTCACATTTTCAAATGATATATAAATTATATTCTTATCATTAATACCTAAACTTTTAAGTTCTTCAATAATACTTCTTAAAAATGTTGTTTTTCCACATCGACGCAAACCAATAACAATTTTAATAAAATCCGTGTCCAAATAATTATAAAAAACTTTAAGATACTCTTCTCTTTTAATCATATAATCACTTCTTAATATTATATTTAATTATAATCTTATGTAAATTTGACAGTTATAACTTACATAATAATAAATTAAAAAATAAATTAAAAGTATAACTTACAAAACTATAATTAGTTTTATTCTTCGTTAGCTATAATATTAGACGGAAAAAATATAAAAAATATAAATTTGTCATGTGTCTAAATTATTGTATAAATTATTTCGTTAGATTAATACTATAACGAGAGAGTGTTCAACAATTATGAGTATATAGTATACTTATTCTTTGATGCTTATTTTATTATTTTAATATTTATTCTATTTTTTTAAGTTAGATCTATTAATATTTTATTTTTTGTTTGTTCTTTCAGTTCTAGATTATGTATTTTCACTATGTTTTGTGCTGTTGCCATGAGTGTTTGTTGCATTTTTGCATTTTCCAGTCCTAATATGTGATATTGTCTGTATTTCAGGGTGTATTTGTTGTATTCGAATCGTGGTTCTACCATTGGCATTCGTTTTTTGTATTGTTTTTGTCCATGTGGTGTTTCAAACTTATAGGCTAGTAATTCTTTGGCTTGGCTGGTGTAGTCTGTGAGTACTTTTCCTGT
>JAFRMD010000109.1 GCA_017430835.1 Methanosphaera sp. | reverse complement strand
TGTGTTTGAATATATGTTTTCATGTTCTACCCTATTCCAGTCGAAGTCCTCGAATTGGTGGTTGCATTTGCGACAGAATATCTGCTCATTTAAATTAATGGCATTGCATTTTTCACAGTACTTCATAGTTTAACCCCCATTTGGTTATTTTGTTTATCTGCAACATAATAACTCTCAATACTGTTGATTATTAAGATATTTTCCCTGTTGTCTATTAAATAGTTTGCATATATGTTGTTTGAATAATCTAAGATTGTCTTACCAACAGTCCACGTAATGTTCATGTAAGCTTTTTCACTATACTCCGTGTATAACTCCTCAATCGTCTCTTTACTAAAACCATAACACGCATATAAAAACCCCATGGTCTTACTTTGTGGCTGATTTAGTTTTGTACAGAAAATTTCATAGCTTGCCTTGTTTAAAATGGAGTGTTCTGATAATTTTTCAACATCCAAGTGGAATAATTCATTTAATCCTTTTGAAAAATCATCATAAACTGTTTTTGGCACGGGTAAATGTAACAGGTTTAAGAAGTTCTTAATGATGGTTTCTGTTGCAGTTGAAATATGGGTTATTTCTTCTTTAGCTAAAATACCTGCTTCTTCAATAAATATGTTTGTTTTAGTTTTAATATAATTTGTTGTACTTTTTATTGTGGATTTCAGCGTGTTTTCGGCAACTTTTGCAGACTGTTCAATTTGTTCGCTATGTTTGAATATGCTTGCTATTTTTTTACCATTGGATATGAATCCAATTATATGATCAACTGGAAGTGAAGTGGCAAAATCCCAGCCAAAATCAATCCATCTAGACTCATTCGTCCATTGATTCCCGCTAAAAATACCACATCCATCAGCACATATTAGTAGTCCGGCGAAGTATACTGTTGGAACCAATAGTGGACCTATAACCGGTATTGCTACACAATATGGTGCAGCGGACATCATTATAGAACCTACGGCTCTTTGAAATTCTGCTTCATTTGAACCTACTTTAAATCCGGTGTATGTGTAATCACTATCACTTTCAACTCCATGTATTATATTGTCACCATATTGTATATAATCCATTATTTCTCCAGTATTTTTATTTATAGCCAATGTGGTATTGGTTTCATCATTTAATACCAAGTACGTGTAGTTTTCGTCCTCAAATGTAGTGTATGAGTTTGTTTCAAGTGCATTGAATATTTTTTTTATTGCAGAATTAACATTTGTGGATGAATTCAATGCTTTTTCTTCCCAGTACGATAACATGTATGAGGTTATTAATCTGAACATTAGTTTATTGTCATTGTCTCCTTCCACATTCATACCCATAGTTGTATCTAATGCACTTATGTATGCACTGCCATTATATCCGAAGAAAATTGTTGTATATTCTTCTCTTTGATATGATACGTTCAATGATTCTGCAATAATATCTGCAAAAAAGTCATTTAAATAAAATACTCCATTTAAAATATTTGCAGTATCATTAATGTATTGATTAGTACTTGTTAAAAAGTCCGTTGAATCCATTTTGGTCTTAGTAATTAAGTATGTTTGAATAACATTTGGATAAGTGCTATTGACATACTGTATGTGTTCAACTCGTTTAAAGCTATGATTACTATGTGAGAATATTGTTATATAATCCTCATCATAATATGAAAATCCTCCAATATTATTAAAACTTGGATAGAAATATATTGTACATAATATATTATCATTCAGTATTAAATCTACTCTATTAATTAATTGACTTGGAAAAGTAGTGTAAGTATAAAATATCGTGCTGAAAGAATTCACATCCTCGGTAAAATCATATACCAATTCAACATTAAGAAAGGTATTGTCCTGATTTTTATTAATATAAATACCATATTCTTCTTTATTTTCAGGATTTTCTACATATGTTCCATTAAAAGAAAAGTATAGACTAATATTATCTTCTGTAATTAATTCATAACTTACATTCCCCATATCGAGTATAAGTAATCTGCTAGTGGATACATTTGTCACGGCATTATTTATGGTCATATTATATGTTATTGGTGTTTTAATGGTATATATAGAGTAATTTTGACATGAATTGTTTTCAAAGTTAACCATGTCGGGTATCTCTATTGGTTCATTGTGTGGAATACTTATACTTGCTTTTCCATGAGTAATATTTGAGTTTATAGTTGTTTGATTATCTAAACCAGCATATACTTTTATACATGCGGTTAGATGATATTTTTTCAGATTAATCCATGTTCCATTCAATAAGAAGAATGATTCATCCGTAATGTTTTTTGAGCTTATTTTTAATGCATCCTGGACGAATATGTTCACGTTTTCATTTTCAAGTTTTAGCATGACTGTAAAATTATCACCTGTATTCACTGGAACATATTGCTTTAATTTGATTGTATGATAACCTGCTGTACTAATATTTCCTTCCTGTGTATATTGTTCAAGATTATTCTTATATATTGTTACCGTATAATTTGATTCTTTGTCGAAAAATGTTCCAACCGCTTGTATTTGCTCATTATTATGCGATTGATAATTATTCAGAATACTTGCTTCTGTACTGTTTGTGTTTATTGCAGATACACTACAGGTTTCATGTTGATATATGTTGGAATAATTGCATTGGTTTTCCAAATCGAATGCTATAAAACCATTTATTCCAATACTTTTATCATAATATGATACATAATTAAAGCCATTTAAACCAAAATCGGTTCCCCAACTATTCTTGATTATAAACGCTCCATCTGCTTCAGGTATATTTCCACTGTTGTTGAAGTTATTTCTACTGTAATCATCATCCCATCCAATTATGGTGATTGCATGATTTGGATTTATGAATGCGGGATTATAATAGTTAATGGTATTATAAACATAATAATTATCCCCAAGCATTGTTAAGTTTAAATCGCATTTTCCTTCAAAATTAAACTCACTGAATAATGCACCGTATTTTAATATGTTTTCTTTTATATATTCAGGGTTTATTCCATCATATGGATTAATGAATACTACATCTTGAACATGGAATGTTGAGGAAGTATTTGAAGATAAAGTGCTCTGCTCATAAAATGGATCATCCATGTCATTTACCGGATCTGTCCAACTTAGCATATAATTAATTGGTCGGAGTAATGAACTGCCAGAATTAGATTCCACATCTGTACCGTTTAAATTATATTTATGGATAATATTTTTCAAGTGGTTCTCGGAGAAATCTTGCGTTTGGTTATATGTTTTGAGTATTGCTGATTCAAGAGAGGCAATACTTGCAAAAGCCCAACATGCATTTGATTCTCCTTGATTTTTTACTGATGTAACCATTTGATAATCATTTAAATTAAAATATGATATGTTTT
Source organism: Methanosphaera sp. (assembly GCA_017430835.1). The sequence goes on along the minus strand of JAFRMD010000109.1, from coordinate 1,227 downwards.
CTTGCACAAATATGTTTATAACATTATTTTTTGTCATATACTCCGTATTTCCAATCAGATTAACCTGTATTTTTTCTAAACCTTCCTGATTGTCTGTTTGATATGTGAAACATGTTTGATTAGCATTATTTAAATTTTGTAATATGAATGTTTCATCTGGAAAAATTATCTTGATAGTTGCCGTGACTTTTTCTGTGAATGTTATGTTTACTGTAATGTTTGTATTTGGCGTGGTTAATACGTCATTTGTTATTATACCCATGTCTTTTTTAGGTATTAGCGTGTTTACTTGATTGAAATTATTGTTTGTCATGGTTATTGTTTTCATTGCTGTTTCTATTTCTGTTATGCTGGTGCTGTTTATAGTGATATATGTATTGTTTTCAATTATTTTCCATGTTTGTGGTGTGTTATTATTTGTTATTATGTTAAAATCGGGCGTATTGTTTCCCCAGTAGTTGTCGTTGATATCTCCAGTTATTTCATCGGATAGTACTGATGTTTTTAGTGCATTTGAATCAAGTGAATTGTTGGTAATGGATGTGACTGTTTCTTTAGTGTATATATTTGTGTAATTGTTTGCGTTATTGTTTTGAAATGTTGAGTCTGTTATTTCTAATGTTTTTAACATTATGGCAGATATTGCACCACCAAAATTTTGTGCATTGTTTGATACAAAGGTATTGTTATTCAGGTATAATAAACCCTTTGAGGAATATATTGCACCCCCATCTACTGATGCACTATTATATGTGAAATAAGAGTTTTCTATATAGTTATCCCGTTCTCCAATGATATATATTGCTCCACCATATTTTGCAGAGTTATTGTTGAAATTTGTATTGTCAAGGAATGAAATGCTTCTTTCAGAATATAATCCTCCCCCTACACCCTCTATAACTTCATTTTCATTTAATACTGTGTTGTTCATAATTATTAGTGAATCTAAACCAATAATACTTCCACCCTGAACTAATGCACTATTACTATTAAATACTGAATTATTAATATTCAAATTACTCTTTGAGGAGTAAATTGATGAAGCATATACTGCATAATTTTGTTCAAATGAACAATTATCCAATGTATAGTATATTACCAAACTAAAATGATAGATTTATATACTTCTTTTAACATATAATTATATATGGCAGGAAAAACTAAAATCAATGTATTAAACGTTACAAAAAAAAATGAGCTTGAAGAAGCTATTAGCGAGTATGTTAC
>JAFRMD010000016.1 GCA_017430835.1 Methanosphaera sp. | reverse complement strand
GACTCTAAAAAAAGAGATAAAGCAAGAGAAGTTGGATTTAAATTGTTTGATGCAACTGAAAAATTAAAATGGATTAAAGAAGGTAAGGAAGGTTATACATTAGACCAAGTTATAGAACAACTAACTGAAACACAAAAGTTGATAGATCCAATAATGAATAAATATGATTATAGTAAATTACCACGTAGAAATTAAAAATAATGACTAAATTGTAGAATGATTTAGTCATTTTATTTTTCTTAAAAAATATGCTTGACTTTTTTCATTTGTAGAGTGATAAATTGTTAAACAGAAATCTGTGATTAAATCATATTTAAATGCTTATATTTGAGTTTTTAATTGAGCCTTAATCACTTATCTGTATAAAAAAATAAATGCTTTAAATAACACAAAAGAAAGGAGAATATTTATGCTATTAGATAATAATACAGAAAGAGTTATGGATTTAATAGATATGTATGATAATTTAAGTAATATTGATAAAGTTAGATTAGCAATTTATCTATTAGAAAATAAGGGGTTTGAAATTAATTTTAATGTGGAGAATATGATTGAGCTATTAAAAGAGATTTTAAGTAAACTAGATTCAAGTTATGGTAAAATTATTGTTAATTTTGCTAAATATAAGAACTTATTATTTCTTTCAGCCAAGTATCTAGAACTTACTGAAAAAGAAAAACAAAATTTTTCAATAGAAATGTTGTTTAATATCTTTCAAACTGATTTTAAAGATAAAGTCATCAACAAAAAGATAAATAAAGATTTATATGTATATGATTATTGTTATACTATTTTAAACAAATAATTTTTGTTTAAAAATCAATAAAATCAAGGTGTTCGCAATATAGTAATATTACGAACAAAAAAAGGAAAATAATTTGATTTTATTTTCCTTTTAATATGTAGAAATCTTTAAACATTTTGGATAACTCTTGAGGAGATTCTTTACAACCATTTTTAATCCAATAATAGTAAATATTATATAAACCACCTGATATGAATGAATATGTAAATTCTTCATTTAGTGAAGTTGCTTTATTTAAGAAAATTCTATCAAATTCATCTTTTAAATGGTGAATCATATCTGCTTTATATAGTAAAATACCAATATCTTTATTTTTTTCAAGATGAGTAAATAATTTTATTAAATAATCAGTGAAGTCATTTGGATCATAGACTATTTTACTTGTTCTAATAAATTCATCAGTTAATTCATCTAAATAAAATTTAATGATTTCATCTTTATTTTTAAAATTACGATAAATAGTAATGTGAGATAAACCAGCTCTATTGGTAATATCTTTATTTGTTATCTTATTAAAATCTTTCTTTTTCATTAAAGATATTAAAGCGTCTGCTATATCTTTTTTAGATCTATCACTTTGCAATTCCATTGTTATAAAACACCTCTTTTTCTAACAGTTGCCTGTTTAAATATTGTCAAACAAAAATTAATATAATATAATTAAGATGTTATAAATGTAACACTTATTTTTGAACAAGTCAATAAGGAGGTATTTAAATGACTACAAAAAGATATGTTATTCTTGGTATTGTTGCAGTTTTTGGAATTTGTCTAGGTAGATTAGCAGTTAGAGCACTTATGAATTTACTTCTAGGTGGAACTTTATTTGGAGGTAATTTTCTATGAAAAAAGGTAAATTTGTGGGTTTATGTATATTCATATTTGTATTAACTTTCATACTTGGAATTATTAGTAAATTTGCTATTCAGCCATCGTGGAAAAAAGAATATTCAGTAAAATGGTCTGATGAGATTGGAACAAGAATATCAGATGTATCATATGATTCAGGAGAAGCAAATAAATTTGATTTGTATTTACCAAAAGATAATACAAAAGAAAATTATGGATTGGTTGTATATCTTCATGCTGGTGGATTTACATCTGGTGATAAAAAAGATGATGAGGATATGTTAGCATGGTTAACTTCAAAAGGATATGTAGCAGCAGGAATCAATTACACATTAAGAACAGAAGATAACGATAAAAGTATTTTATCTCAGTCAAATGAAATAAAAAGTGCAATTCCAGTTGTAATAGAAGAAGCAAAAAAACATGGATACAATATTGATAAGTTAACAATGGCAGGTGGATCAGCAGGACATTGTCTAGCTATGATATATGCTTATAGAGATGCAAAAGATTCTCCTGTTCCAGTAGTATTTACTTTTGGAGCAGTAGGACCATCGAGTTTTTTTAGAGAAGATTGGGATAATTATGGATTAGATAAAGATGCAGATGAAGCAATTGAAGCAGCTGCTGGATTGTTTAGTGTTATGGGTGGAGTTGAAATAACTACAGATATGATAAAAAATGGTTCATATCAAGAATTAATGAAACCAGTATCAGCTTATGCTTGGATAGATGAAAATTCTGTTCCGACAGTAGTTGCTTATGGTAAATATGATAGAGTCCAACCATATAAAGGATCTTTAAGATTAAAAAAGGCATTAGAAGATAATAACATTGATTTTAAATATTTTGAATTACCACATTCAGGTCATGGACTTCAAAATGATGATAAAGTAGTAAAACAATGGATGGAAGCTATTGATGAATATTTAGCTAAATATATGCCAGTAGAAAAATAGGAGTTAATTATGAAAAAAGTATTAAAAATTATAGGAATTATATTATTAATAATTATTGTTTTAATAATACTCTTAATAAAAATATTAAGTAAAATACCTTCTGTACCTGATGATTATGTAAAAAAAGTTCAAACTGGTGGAGATATAGAAGCAAAATATTTAGCTATAGGGGGATATGAAGTAGAACATTTGGAAAGTGTTACATTTTCTTCATTAGAAAAATTTGAAGTGTACTATCCAAAAAATATTGATGAAATGGGTAAAGTACCAGTCGTGATATTTCTTAATGGAACTGGAACTCCCGCTACAAAATATCCTGCTCTTCAAAAACATTTAGCTTCATGGGGATTTATTACCATTGCAAATGAAGAAAGTAATTCATTCTATGGAGAAGGTGTAGAATTATCAATTAGGTATTTACAACTTGTAGATGTTTATGAATCAAATGATGATGAAAGTCCACTAAAAGGTCATATTGATTTTGATAATATAGGAGTGACTGGACATTCTCAAGGAGGAATTGGAGTAATAAATGGTATTACAATTCACCCACATTCTGATATGATAAAAGCAGCAGTGTTATTAAGTTCAACAGAAACTGATATGGCAAAAGCTTTCTTGTGGGATTCAGATTCATCACTTATTAAAGCAAATTCATTAATGATTTCTTCAACTGGAGCAACTGATTCTAATATTTCTCCATTAGATAGTATGAAGAAAACATATGATAATATATCAAATGATGTAACAAAGGTGCTCGCAAGAAGAAATGATTGTGATCATGGCGAAATGCTTTATTATGCAGACGGATATGTTACTGCATGGTTTATGTGGCAATTACAAAATGATGGAGAAGCATCTAAAGCATTTATAGGAGAAAATCCTGAGTTATTAAACAATAAGTTGTATCAAGATCAAATTATTAATTTAGGAAATTAGTTATATATTAATCTGTTCGCAATAG
>JAFRMD010000108.1 GCA_017430835.1 Methanosphaera sp. | reverse complement strand
TATCATCCAAAGAAGATTATGTTGATGGTATTATAAGAGTATATAATGATGACATATGCGATGTGATAGATAATTATAACTGTAGTGCTTTCTATGAACCTTCTTATGTGATAGCTCGAGCTTATCAAAATGGAGGTTTTTAAAGGCTTTTAGGGTTCTAGAAATATCGACTTTCAGAAAGCTTTTGGAAGTCTTCTTTTGTATCAACACACAGTTGTATGATTATCCCTGATAATAGTACAATCAATGAGGTGGTTTTATGCATAGAATCATAGGTATATGGAACAATTATAATTAAAGGGGTTTTTCTATGGATTATGAGTCATTGCAATTACTTATAAAAGGATTATCATTAAATAATCTGTTGAACAGGGATTTTCTTAAGAGCTTGGAAGATAATATGGAAGACAAACGTATTGAAGTTATCAATATTCAAATAAGAGTCCGTGATGATAAAATCAATGACAATTCTGATTATGAAATTGTATCCTTGGCAAACAGGAATTTTAAAGATACAATATTAAAACAGGTAATAATCGATGCAGACTCTAATGAGACCATAAACAGATTCATAGATTCAATAAAGCAATTGGAGGAATAATATGTCCGGATATGCTAATGTTAACATCGACCCCACTATAAACATCAATTATTTGTATGATGCTTTGAAAGAGGTTATGAGTAAAATTAAGAATTGATAATGGATATGATTAGAAATAAGAATAAGACAAATGCTATCTTATTTCATGAAGATATAGAGGTAATAAATAAATATATGGATAATATGGCTGATGATTTGGAACAGATAGAATTATTTGATGAAGAGTTTTATTATTTCATGGATATCAGACGCATGTTTAACTATATTTCCACTGATATAAAGTTATATTATGAAAATGTAGCATTCATAAAAGAAATATTTAAGAGTTTCAAAAAGTTAATATTTAAAAAAATTGAAGTTGAATCTACAGGAAATATGGAAATCAATTATGCAAGAGAACATGAAGAATTTATTGAATTTTTCTACAAACAAAAGGAAAATTCTATACTAAAATATATAAAAAAACATCAAAACATGATGAATTAATAATAAAAGTATCAAATATCTTGGGCTGATTTAATTGAAATTATTCTTAGTACTAATGAAATTAATGAAATTGAAGACTATAAAGAACTTAAAAAAAGGAAACAACAAAGAAATTAAATGAATTAGTAGAATATGGATATTATTAACTAGTAAAATCAAAAAATAAATGAGATAAAGTTTTCAATAGATATATACTACCAAAAATGGATGTAATAACAGCATAAATTGAGTAAAATTAGTAAGTCCAAATAATTATTTTAATCATCAAAAAAAATATATAAGTATATGAAAAAGGGAATCCCTAAAAGCAATATTAGAATAAAACAGTTCTCTGATTCCTTATCTTCTTTGCAAACTCCTTATCCTTTTTTGTAGGCGGCTGGCTCATCTTCTTTAAAACAAAAATAGCATCTTCACCCTCAAAATCAGGAGTTTTTCCAATAGGCTTTGCCACTATAAATCACCCCAATAATTATTATCTTTATATAGAAATTATAGCATTACTTATTTAAATAATTATTTATTATTCAGAAAAATATAATATCCAATAGTTGATTAACATACTCCAATGAATCATATTAGCTTAGCTTCCTTAAATATTGAACATATATACAAATAAAGGATATCAGCAGCAAAAAATAAAATCCATGAATTCAATAAAAAACACTTTACAACAATCAAATTTACTGGAAAAAACTTTTATGGCTTTCTTTTTCTGAAACATCCTCTCATCTCCCCATGACTACTAGTAATTCCCATCTTATTGTTTTTAATAATATTTCATTGAAAACTCCATCCATTGTTTTATATTTCTTTTATCACACCTATTTAGTGCTCTATATTGATATACTTCCATCATATTGTTTGTTGTAGGAACATTTGCGTATTCCATATATATCAACAAATTATCTAACCTAATTCCATATTTTTTTTATAAAACTTTGTGATTCTTTGGCTATTTCATCAATAAATAATATTTATAGCACAACTTTTAAAAAAAAATGAAAAAAAATCTTAAAAATTCATGTCTAAATTAATGCAAATGTCGATACAGGTATATACAATATATTATTTTCATATTTAATCCGAGAAGTTCTATTTGACACGAGTATACCTAATTGAGCATTATACTTATTCATGGATCTAATTAATTGACTCTTTGTCTTATCTCCTATTCCCACCTCTAAGGGTATTGTCTTATCTTCAAGTTTAATAATGAAATCCACTCCCCTTTTTTCCGCATCATAAAACAATCCAACTGGTGAGAGTAAATCTATGGAAATGCCATGTATTGTAGAAGCAACCATATTCTCCAACAATACAGAATAGCATTGAATATCATTTAAATCATAACGTTTTATTCGATTGTTTAATGCAGATTTGATAGAAGGTGTGCTGAAGAAGTGTTCAGTCTTCTTTTTAAGCATCTTACCCGAGGATCCATAGGCGTGTATGGAAAAAATTAATCCGGATTGTTCTAATACTTCAAAGATTTTTGTAATGGTTTTAACATCCAGATTTAATGCCTGAGATAATACCTGTTTTGATGTACTTCCAGGTCTCTTCGTTGCTAAAAATGATATCAGCTGAGATATTTTAGTGGTTGTAATACTGTTGAAGTGTTTAAAGTCCTGCAAGTCATCACGTATAACCCTGTCAATCGTATTATTAATATATCTATAACTTTCAAATTCATCATTGTTTAATGCGAAGGGATAACTTTTCGTATAGATATACCTCTTTAACTCCAAATCCAAGGCATTTCCCATTTGCAGTGTCATTTCATGAATTTCTTTTTCACATTCAATGGATTTTTCTATGCTCTTTTTATCTGCCTTAATTATCATTTGTCTTAAAAAATCCGTCTTTAGATTGATACCATAATTTAATAGAATATATTCCCTAAAATTACATGGTAATAACTCTTCAATTGTTATTCGACGTGTAGCATCAGTATTCTGATTCAATTTTAATGCCGAGGAACCTGTTAAAATAATGAATATATTGTTAGACTTGTCAAACAGTAATCTTGAATAGCTTGCCCAGTCATCATCTAGATGTGCTTCATCTATAAGTAGAAATATCTTATGATCTAATGCTGATATTGTTGTATGATGAATTTGCTCTATAAAAGTATCAATTACCTCTTTGATGTTACTATTGTAGGCTAACATTAAATCATTTACATCCAAATAAAAAATGTCATTCCTATTGATTGATTTTTCATTAAGCAAATAATCATGAAGTTGGTACAATAGTATGGTTTTACCAATTCCCCTAAGTCCTGGCATGACAATTAATCTAGAATAATATTCATCATCACTGTCTATGAAATTATCTACGTGTTCTTTTAACTTTTCAAACTTGAATCTCCTTTTATCAATGTTTTTCAGTTTACTCTTCTTCAAATTCTCAATTTCCAACTGTTTAGCATAGATGTAATTTAATATTTCCTCATCAGATGGCATAAAAGTTCAATCCTAATCTATAGTTTAATCAATCAATTTACTTATAATATAATATATTCATATAAAACTATATAATTATATCCATTATATTCCCTAAAAAATATAAAAAAATATCCATCACATTCCATATAATCCTGATAAAGATATCCATCACAATGGAGATTATAAAAAAAATCAAAGCATAAGCCCACCATCAACAGATGAAAAAAAAGAGTATTAAATAAAAAAAATGGCTCTTGAGTTATGGCCAATCAAATAATGTATTTTATAATGGTTTTTTGGTACAATATCTATACTATAAGAAAGTGGAAATTATACGCCAAGACACCAACTGTACTCTTTAAACCTGTCTCCTTTTTCATATTTTGCCCCTTTTAAGGGGTATTTACTTACTTTTATTATTTATCGTTATTATTATTATCTATTATTTCCATTCATTATACTAACAATAAGCAATGTGTACTGATGAATAAATATTATATATACACATAATATACATGTAATTATAATTTTTTTACACTTAAAACAGTAACGTGAATATAATTAATTAATTCCATAATAATTATCATAATTTAATACACTACCCATTAAATAATTCATGCCATATCATAGAATAATAGTAATGTTTACAAATGAAATACTTCATGTAGAATAAGCAAAGCATGTGAAATATCTTCACCTAAAATAAATATACTGCATCAATTATTTATCGTAAACATCCGATTGGAATAACTTTTACACCATCATCTCTAGTGTAAGCCATATTCTTTCCTGTGATGACCGCTAAAAAACTTGGCTCTTCTAAATCAATTTTTTTGTTTTCTACACTTTTTTTAATTAAATCTTTCAGCTTAAGTAAGTTTTTTGCACCTTTATCGATTTCTCGATCACCTAATTTAAATTCTATTAATGCATATCTTCCATCATTTAGATATATAATGCAATCTGCTTCAAGACCACTATCATCATTATAATATAGCACTTCCCCATTTACTGAACTGGAATAAACCAACAAATCACGTATGCATAGGTTTTCAAATATGAATCCAAATGTTTCAAAGTCTTTTAGTAACTTTTCTGGTGTTAAGTTAAGGCTTGCTACTGCTATTGATGGATCTATGAATTCCTTTTTATGGGATTTTCTAATAGTATTTGCAGATCTGATGTTTGGTGACCATGCATGAATATCTTGAATAACATATAACCTTTCAAGGGCATTGATGTATAAGTTATATGTTGGTGCAGAGATATCCATGTGTTCTGTTCTCACATCTTTCATGAGTGTCTTTTTTGTTGCCAGTGTTGATATGTTTCTAGCATAAGATTTTAATATAGCTTTTACCATTTGAGGTTTGCGTTTAACTCCATCAACTTCCGAAACATCTGTACTGCATATTATATCTATGTAATTAGATACAATTGCTAATTGCTGTTTTTTAGTTTTTTTGTTTAATGATTCAGGCCAGCCACCTCTACAAGCGGCAAATATCAAATCAGGTATTGTTAAATTTGATGTTAAACCATCAATGTTTAAGTTTTCATGATTAAATAAGTCCATTAATGATATTGTCCCTGTGGATTCTCCACTTTCATATAAACTCATTGGACGCATTAGTATTCTTTTTATCCTACCTGCTCCAGAGTGCATTATTTTACTTTCATCGACGACTGTTGAACCAGTAAGAATATATAGACCATCTTCATCAGATTCATCCACCAAATATCTTACAGTATCCCATAGTTCTGGTGCCATTTGCCATTCATCAATTAGCATTGGTTTATCACCTTTCAATAATTCTAATGGGTTAGTATCTGCAAGTTTTAAGTAAGATTTTCCATAAACAGGATGTTGTAGTTCTTTTAAGCTATTACATTGCTGCTTAGCTGTTGTAGTCTTACCACACCATTTTGGACCAGTTATTAGTACAGCACCCATATATTCTAGAGATTCTCTTAATTCCTGATCGGTATATCTTGGCAAATATTTTTTCATCACAATCACTTTTTACATTTCATTAAATTTACTTTATACATTTCACTATATAAATTTTATGTTTTTCATCTAATTTACTTTACACTTTTCATCCAATTTACTTTACACTTTTCATCTAATTCACTTTACACTTTTCATCTACTCTATTTCTTTATAATTAAGTAATTATCGACTTATCAACTGTATATTTAATATAATGGTATTTGTCATATCAGTCATGATCCAGTCAAAGGTTGACTGGTATGACTATTGAAAAATAATTTAAAATTTTTATCATGAATTAATGAAAACGAAGCATTAACTTTCATCCATTAATTCGAAGTACACTTGTTTATTTTTCTTTGTTTTTATTAATATTTTATCTTTAACGAGTTTGTTTAAATCCCGTACAGCCGTAGAATTTGAAATATTTATTAAATAATTTTATAATAGATTACTATTAATATTCTATTTAATTAGCATAATGTTTATAATTCAAAAACCGGTCTAACCATAGGCAGTGTTCAGAATCTTACTTATGTCTTAACATAATTTGGGTAAAATTTCCTGATTTTTTCTTGTGAAGTTATTTTTCATCAAAAAAGTAGTATGATAATTAGTAAAATATGTATTAAATTAAGTCATTTATTAATTTAT
>JAFRMD010000107.1 GCA_017430835.1 Methanosphaera sp. | reverse complement strand
ATTTTTATAATATTTTTAAAAATTTATTTATTTTATAATATATTTTTTAATGATTATAATATTTTTTAGATATATTTAAATACTATTAAAGTAAAAGTATTACTATTATATAAATTAGTAATATATATTTTTAAATAAATAATTATATATATCATATATTAAGTTTAAATGTATAGTAACAGTAGGAGGTTATACTATTGGAATATACAGTTAATTCTCTAGACACAATTAATATAACACCAAAATATGTAAATTCCTTATAGAAAAACATAGGCTAAATCATATAGCAGGAGCCACTATAGATACATTTAATAAAAAATATTTAGAACAATTAAATGTATTTAGAGAAGAAGGAATAAAAATTAATGAAAAATCTTATTTCCGTGTCGTAGAGTTGTCAGAAATTGCATATAATAAATTAAATATTTAAAATATTGAAGATTTAAATAAACTAAAAGCTGCAATTTCCATGTCAGAACGAATTAGCAATAAAGCATTTAAAGAAAGGGATTTTGAATCTTTTGTGAATGCATTATATAATCTAAAATCTAGATTAAAAATATTTTATAAGTAAAAAAAATATTAATACTAATTTATATTCTTATAATGGAGGAAAATCTATTTATGAATATAAAAATTGTAGAAAACTTAAATAATTTAAAAAATAAAGAAAAATTGCTTGAAGATCAAAATCTACTAAATTTAATTGATTTATGTTTAAAAAAACATCTTTCAATCTATGATTATTTGTCGATAAAAGATTATTTTTATTTAACAAGTGTTAATGAGTACAAAAATCATTTTAATGATTCAAAAGAGTTCTATACTAATATAAATAATTCAAAAATTATATATAAATTATTTAAAGAATGGAAACCTTATGAACACTATAATCTTGGAGAATTAAGAGGAAATTTTTTAGAATTATTATTTTATACTATTTTAAATAATTTTTATAGCAATACTATATTTAGAGAATCAATAATCTATTTGAATGACTATAAAAGTCACACTTGGGATATTATTATGAAATATAAGAAGATTTATTATCTATATGAGTGTAAATTTTCATCACAATCAATTAAAAGAAGTCAGATTAATCAAATGGTTGGATTAAACAACAGAGCAAAAATATTCAAAATGTTCCTAATATTCTTTGAAAGTCATGATAAAATATGGGATAAATTACATGAATTAAAGTATGATACTCACTTTTTAAAGTATAATAATATGTTAAAAGTATTCAATATAATATCTCTAGAAGATTTTGCAGATAACAATATATTTAATTAACAATCAAATTCTTATAGAAATGTTGGACTATACTGATGCTTAGATAATAATTAAAATTTAATAAGGGATAATATGAAAGTAATATTTGTTTGTCATGGCAATACGTGTAGAAGTCCAATGGCAGAGGCAATCTTCAAATCTTTAGTAGATGATGTTGAAGTACTGTCAGCAGGATTAAGTAAAACAAGTGGAGAAAATGCAGCAGAAAATGCAATAAAAGTATGTTCTTATAACAATCTCGAATTAAAAAATCATAAATCAAAAAGTGTTTATGACTTAGAAATAAAAGAAGATGATTTAATATTAACACTAACCTGTGATATTAGGGATGAACTAAAAAGAACATATCCCGATAATGAAATATACACTATTAAGGAATATGCTGGTGAAACTGAATACTTGGATATTAACGATCCTTTTGGTGGAGACTTATTAATATATGAGGATTGTTTTTATGAAATAAAGGAATATTTGGAGAAAATAATTGAAAAAAATATAATAAATTAATTTAACGTATATTGTCTGGTCTATTGTCTTCTACTTGAGAATTTACTATTTTCACATTATCTTCTTTTTCCGTGTAAATTCCACCACCTTTATTTGCCTTGTTGTTTGTTAAATCACTTTTTTCTATGCTTATTTTTCCATCTTCACTATTGTATATTGCACCACCAGAATATTTTGCCATATTTCCATCTATTTTTGTTTTGCTTATTTGAATATTTCCTAGATTGACTATTGCACCTCCACTATTTCTTGCTATATTATTTTCGAAGGAGGTTTTCTTTGTTTTTATTTGTCCAAAGTTTACAATGGCTCCACCACTTTCATTTGAAGTGTTATTCTTAAACATTGCTTTATTAATCTTAATTTGACCCCAATTTATTATTGCAGCTCCATTTTCATATGATAAGTTTTTATTGAACAATGTGTTATTTGTCATTATTTGACCCATATTTGCTATTGTTCCACCATTATCGGATGTGTTTTCCTGAAATACTGTCTTGTTAGTATTTATTTGTCCAAGGTTAGCTATAGCTGCACCAAAATTACTTGTCCTGTTATCTTGTATCATTGTTTCACTTATATTTATTATTCCTTCTTCATTATAAATTGCTCCTCCATTTTGATATGAAATGTTGCTTAAGAGTTTATTCTTTATTAGTAATATTATTCCTTTTTTGTTACGTATAGCTCCTCCAGATTTTACGGATGTATTATTTTCAAATATAGTATTTTCTGTTTTTATTTGTCCACGATTGGAAATAGCGCCTCCACTACCTTGTGATTTATTGTTTTTAAGTATTATGTCTTTGAGTGTGACTGTTCCTGTTCTTTGATTATTTATTGATCCACCCCTATATCTTGTTGAATTGTCTTCTATTGTAGAACTAACAATATTCAATATTCCCCAATTTAATATTGCGCCACCACTATGTCTTCCAGTATTTTTACGAATAATAGAATCTTCAATACTTAATTTTACATTGCTCAAATAAATTCTTTTTTCATAACCGAATAATGATGTTTTGTGAGTTAATCCTCCATTATGAATTGCACTTGCATCCTCTTTAGATGTATTTTCTTCAATTATCGAATCTTTTATATTCAATTCTCCCCAGTTAAAAATTGCACCACCATCCATCTGTGAAATATTATTATTAATTTCAGTATTCATGATATTAATTTTTCCCATTATATCATTATATACTGCTCCACCATCAATTTTTGCTGTATTATCTTTTAATATACTATTTACAATATCAACAGAAGCAGCATTAGCTATAGCTGCTCCACTATCCTCCGAATATCCATTCTTTAATATGATGTTTTTGATTGTGATGTTGTTGCCAATACATTTGAAAATTCTTGTTTTTTGTTTTGCATCTATTTTATGTCCATTTCCATCAAGTATTAAATCATTTACATCAATTATTATTCCTTCGTAGAATTTTTCATCTTCCCACTTATCTAATATAATATCCTCTTCTAGTTTAATTACATTCTCTCCACTATGAATTAATTTATCTAAATATGTGAAATTGTTTTTATTATAATTCATTTTTATATACCTCACTAATTTGATTAATGTCTACTGCATTTATAACCGTATTCTCAAATGATTCTATGATTTAAGTACTTTTAAATTAGCTAAAGAATTTACTTTATTGTGATTGTTATATCAAATACATTAAAAAATATGAGGCATAAATATTATTGACTTAACCAATTCATTATCAATAAATATACATTAAATTAATACCATAAATAGAACTAAGTGTCATTAAAGGTTGTTGATGTTAAACAACTGAATAATACCTATTTAATTATTGTTTTTATTCAAAAAATACTGTTATATATAGGATTGTTCAAAAAATAAATTGTTCTTAATAAAATAAAATATTATAAATATTTAAATTTATTATTTAAAATAACTGTTTAAGATCTAATTAATTAAAAATTTATAATAAACATCTTTACAATAATATATAAACATTTTTTTAAGTAAAAAAAATACAATAGATAAATACTGATATAATTGATTTCTATGAAAAAAAATAATAAAGTATATAAATTAAATAGTTATATTCTTTTTTGTAAACATTGCAAACAGTTCATTAAGGATTTTCCCAAGGTTTGTCCTGATTGTAAAAGTAGTAATCTGAATTTTGATGAGAATATGATGGAACTTGTTTGCTTGGATTGTGGATTTATCCTTGATTTGAATGATTACCATATTTCCCGTTTGAATGACTTTAATTCTATTGATGAAAGAAAGTTATTTGAGGAAATTGATAATATAACTGATGAAGAGGTTTTATATTCACTTGTCTTAAATCATAATTCTGTGAAAGTTATTAAGAAAGCTTGTGAAAAATTATCTTCTAATGAATACTTGGCTAAGATAGCTTTGTATCATGAAAATGTCTGTGTTCGTAAAATTGCTTTTAAAAAAGTTAATTTAGAAGAAAAAATAATGGAGAATATTTATTAATATCTGACTATTAATAATTACATTATTTTTCCAATTCCCTTTTCCAACTACCATCTCTTAATTTTTGTCCTCTATGCATACTTAGTTTTGCACTTCTAACAGAACTGAATAATCCACCAAGACCTGCAGCACTTTTTTCATAATTAGCTGTATGTGTTGAATTAATACCCAGGCTACTTGCCTCACTGAATGAATCAATATCTGCTCCAAGGAATATGAACTCCCAATCGTGACTTGTTATCATCTTTTTAATATCTCTTCTTGTATACTCTTTTGAAGAGTTTTCTTGTCCATCAGTAGCAATTACAAATAATACGTTATCATGGGCAATCTTATCAAGCCTATTGATGGTTGTACCAACTGCATCAAGCAAGGCAGTACATCCATCAGCATAGTACACATCACTTGTCAGTTCTTCTACTTCACTTATGTCTTTTCGGGTATAGATGACTTTATATTCTGTGTCAAAAAATACTAATGTTACAATTGTGTTTGGATGAAGTTTTTTCTCCTTTGCTATTAATGAATTGAATCCACCGATAACGTCACTTTCTGAACCCCACATGGATCCGCTCTTATCCAATACGAACACTAAATCAACTAATTTGTTATCCATTTTATTTATTCTTTCATCCTCAAATGATTCAAGATTTTCTAATTCCTTTAATTTACCTAAGTTGCCCATTTGTTACTCCTCCTTTATTTAAAACTAATATCCTTTAATAATCCTTATAAATTTTCTATTATTTTTCCAATTCTTCCTTCCAATGTCCATCGTCCAAGTCTATTCCATCAGATACAGATCTACTAGCTATACTTAAACTTCTCCAGTGTCTATTAACACCATTGCTGGAAGCTTTATAATTTGCTGTACGGCTAGCATCTATACCAAGCATACCTGCCTCCTTGAATGAATCAATGTTTGCTCCAAGGAATAGGAATTCCCAGTCATGATTGCTTATCAGATTTTTAATATCATTTCTACTAAATTCTCTTGAAGCATTTTCAAGTCCATCGGTTGATATGACAAATAATACTTTACCACTGGTTTTTCTGTCAAGACTGTTTATAGTGTTTCCAACTGCATCCAGTAAAGCAGTACAGCCATAAGCACAATAAACGTCACTAGTTAGTTCTTCAACTTCACCAATAGCTTTTCTATTATGAATTACTTTAAATTCCGTGTTAAAAAGTACTAATGTGACACGAGTATTGGGATCTGCCTCTTTTTCTTTTTTAATTAATGAATTAAATCCACCAATAGTATCTTCTGTTAAATCATACATAGATCCACTCATATCCAATACAAATACTAAATCCATAATTTCATCCTTTTCTTCTTTATTATTTTCGTCTATTTCATCAAACGTTTCAAGATTTTCTAAATTTTCAATGTCTTTAAAATTCTTCATTAAATTCATCTCCATTTAAATTTTATTAGGAAATAAGTATTTGAATCCTAAAAAATGGATCAATACTCAACAGAATCTGGTATGATATTCAATTACCAGAATCTTGTCATGTATTATTCAATAGTAGTTATAGTGTATGCT
The DNA here is from genome assembly GCA_017430835.1 of Methanosphaera sp. The sequence goes on along the minus strand of JAFRMD010000107.1, from coordinate 5,121 downwards.
TATGATGTTATTATTTTTAATACCATAAATACTAAAGATTAATACAAAACAGAAGCCTCTATGTGAGGAAAAATCTTCTCTATACTATAGTATAATTAAAAATACTTATAAATAAGCTAAATAAAAAGCTTTACATACAGATTAAACTTAATCAAAAAAAAAGATTTTTAATATTAAATGAGATATAAACTTATTAAAAGCAATATATTCTCATATTTTTCTTAATTTCCATATTTATATTCATATAATTTATGTTTTAATAGATGAATGAAGATAAATAATTTATATAACTTCCTTTTGTTATAGAATCTACAAAATTTCAAATGAAGATTTTCATCATCAGTACTTTTAATAATATTTTCCTTCTTCAAATTATGAAAATCAATAAACACTGACTTTTTAATAGAAATGATACTGTCGTTATTTATCATAGGATGGTCATTTTTGATTCTAAGACTAAATATTGAGGATACTACTTTAATATTTCCTCTATGATAGTTCTGTATTGTACCTCCCAGAGGTTCATCATGCAATACTAGATTATCAACAAATAGAGTATCTTTAATAGTTATTTTCTTTATATTACTTATGGCTCCACCCATATTTCCCCTATTTTCAAAGAAGGTACTTCCTTTAATAATAAGTTCTCCAGTGTTAAGTATAGCCCCACCATCATATTTTGCCAAATTATTAGAAAACATGGAATTAATAATATTGAGAAATCCCCTATTATTAAATATGGCACCGCCATTAATAGCATAACTATCTTCTATAAAACAATTGATGAGTGTTAAATTTCCTTCATTTAGTATTGAACCACCATCCTTTGAACTATCACCATTTTTAATTGTTAAATTTTTAAGAATCACATTAGAACTTGTAACATAGAATATTCTGGCAAAATTTTTTCCATCTATAACGTGGCCATTTCCATCAATAACCAAATTATCCACATCTATACAAATATTCTTAGGATATTTTTTCATTATATCATCATATGATAGGATGATGTCATGTTTTAATGTAATTTGATTCTTGTCGTCATGAATTAAATCATCCAAATAAGTGAAATCATAATTTTTCATATGCATATTCTCCAATAATTATTTAAAAGATGAAGTATTATATCATATATTTATTTGAAAAATAATTTAATATGTATAAAGCTTTTGCTTTAGGTACTTTATAAGAAATATTTTATAAATATAATTAATAAATTGGAAAAAATGACTTAAGACATATTAGTAAATATAATTGAAGGTGATAATATGTGTGGAATTGTAGGCTGTATGCTAAAAGATAAGAAGGATGTAGCACCAATACTATTTGAATGTATCAGAAAACTAGAATGTCGTGGATATGATTCTGTTGGAATATCTACATACTCTGATAAACTGTACATTAAAAAGGATAAAGGTAACATTGATAGTGTTGATAAAAAGCTAGATTTAAAAGATATGCCAGGATATTATGGGATTGCACATGTAAGATGGGCATCAGTAGGCAAAGCCACAAAGCTTAATTCTCATCCTCATGTTGATGAAGAAAAAAGCGTAGCCATAGTTCATAACGGCACAATAAAAAATTACACGGAACTAAAAAAGGATCTAATAAGTGAAGGACACAAATTCCAGTCACAAACTGATACTGAAGTTATTGCTCACTTGATTGGAAAATTCATGAAGGAAGGTTTGGACCTTGAACATGCACTACGTAAAAGTACTGAAATGCTTAACGGTAGCTATGCAATAGTAGCAATAAGCAGCAATGAACCGGATAAAATGGTTGGAACACGTAAAGATTCACCACTTGTAGTAGGAATTGAAGATGATGCATATTACTTAGCATCTGACATACCTGCTATGATACAATATACAAGAAACGTAGTGGAGTTAGAAGAAGGAGAGATAGTGGTTATAAGCAATGATAATCTGGAAATACATGACGAATTTGATAATGTAGTTCATAAAGATTGCAAATATATTGATTGGAGTCCTGAAATGGTAGAAAAACAGGGATATCCCTATTATATGTTAAAGGAGATATTTGAACAACCAGAAACCGTGAAGAAAACCTTAACACAGAAAGAAACAATTAGCAAAATTATAGAAGATATAGGAAAGATAGAACGAATCTGTTTTATTGCATGCGGTACAAGTTATCATGCAGCTTTAAGTGGAAAATATATCATAGAATCAACAGCCAAAATACCAACAAATGTAGTTTTAGCATCCGAATTTAGACACTCACTAAATTCTATAGATGATAAGACACTGGTAATATGCGTATCACAATCAGGTGAAACTGCCGATACCTTACTGGCATTGAATTTGATTGATAAGAATATTAAAACCTTATCAATAGTAAATGTTGAAACTTCTCAAATGACCAAAATAACAGATTATAGTATAATTACACAGGCTGGTCCAGAAATTGGTGTAGCCGCAACTAAAACTTACATCTCACAGATATGTGTAATGTACCTATTAGCAGCAACACTTGGAGAAGATGAAAAACTAATAGACAGGTTATATAAAGTGCCAGATTATATAGAAGAAATTCTTGAACAATATGATGAAATAGAAGTATTGTCAAAAAAATATGCCTTTGCAAATGATTTATTCTATATGGGAAAAGGATTCTCTTATCCGACAGCTCTTGAAGCAGCACTTAAAATGAAGGAAATATCATACATACATGCAGAAGCATATGCATCCGGTGAATTAAAACATGGTCCACTGGCATTGATAGACTTTAAAATGCCAGTAATTACTATCATTCCACCTGGAGAAGATCATGACTTGGCATTAAATAGTTTGCAAGAAGTTAAAGCAAGAAAAACATCAATATTAGCTTTGGGTTCAGAAATAGATGAAACAATAGAGGATAAGGCAAATGATACTTTCCTAATAAATTCTGAAGTTGATGAAATTATAGCACCTTTAGTATATATTGTGCCATTGCAGTTAATAGCATATTTCATAACATTGGAGAAACAACATAACCCTGATAGGCCAAGAAACCTTGCAAAAACAGTTACAACACCTAGTTAAGGATGATTATTTATTATCCATCCTCTCCAACAATTATTTCTATGTACTATTTATAATTTCAATTAACTTATTGCATATATTTAAAAAAAATTCATTAAAAGGATTAAAACTAAAAATAATCTAAAATATGGTGATATAATGATTTCTAATGATCAAAGAAGATTTTTAAATAAATTTAATTTAACTCATTCATTATATTTTGATGAAAATTTTATTATTGACTGTTCAAAATATCCGATTGAAGAAAGAGATTATATTAAGACGGCAATTAATAGTAATGATATAGGTCAAAGAATTAAAGCTACAAGAAAAATAAACAATCAGGAAATATTACATTATATTGCATTAACAGATTACCATCCAAAAGTTAAAATTTATGCAATTAAACATTTATATGAAGAAGAAAGAAGAGTTGATATTGTATTAAATGTTCCTGATAATAATATCAGGTTTTTTTCATTGAAGGGAATATATAAACAAGAAAACTTGATAAAAATATTATATGAATCACGTAATATAATTATTCGAAGAAAGTTAATAGAAAGAATTAGAAATGAGAAAGTACTAAAAGATATTTCTATACACGATTATGATCCTGTTCTTCGTACAAAAGCATCAAAGTTAATTAAAGAGAAAAGTTATAAAACAAAAGTTTCAGAAAATGATAAAAAAACAAGCGTATGTTATAATCTAAATTCATCTGAAAAGTCAAATATTAGAAAAATCATATGCAATTCACCAAATTCATTTCTTAGGCGTGGCTGTATAAAAAAACTTAGTTTGGAGGAGGATTTTGTGTATGTCTGTTCTAATGCAAAGTATATGGACATGATTTTTGTGGCAACCACTAAACTCAGAACACAGGAATCTTTTAAAAAAGTAATGCAAAAAAGTAGTAACTGGCATGTAAGACTCACAGCAATACGTAAAATAAATGATAATATAACATTGCAATTCTATGCCATATGTGATGAAGATGAGGATGTAAGAAAAATAGCAAATAAACGATTAAAAGAAATATTATTAATAATAATTAATAATTAGAAAGGGTATTGTGAATGATTATTATGAATGATGAGAATAATAAAATATTGGAAGATGCCAGTAACTTATGTCACATTGAATGGATAGACTGGACTAAAAACATTAGCAAGGATTTAAATGAAAGCATTCAAGTATTAAAAAATAACATCCAATATTTAAAAGATGATAATGTTGGAATTGATAAACATCAGTTAATCAAGGAAAATATTGAATTAACAAATAAGCTTACAGATAAACTTGAAAGATGGGAATCATTATGGATACCTTATGAAGAGTTAAGTGAAGAAATGAAGGAAGAAGATAGAAATTATGCAAGAAAAATATTAAAACTAATAGAATAGTTCATATCAAATCAAGGTGTGATAAAATGAAAGAAGTTATAATAGACAAGTTAGAACAAATAGAAAAAGATAATGATGTTACGATTCTTTATGCAATTGAATCGGGTAGTCGTGCATGGGGTCATTATAATGATGATTCAGATTATGATATTCGTTTCATCTATAAGCATAATGATTTAAACCATTATTTGACAATTAACAATCAATCCGAGGTAATAGAATCAAATGATGGATTACTTGACATTGTTGGATGGGATATAAAGAAGGCATTATATTTACATTATAAGAGCAATCCTAATCTTAGAGAATGGATAAATTCTCCAATAAAATATGTGACTGATGATGAGGATATATTCAGGGATTTGCCAGATTTTAATAAGGGAGTGTTGAAGCATCATTATTATGGGCTAGCATATAGGCATTATAAAAAATATTTAAAGGGTAAGGAAGAATTTAACTTAAAATACGTTAAGAAAATGTTATATACGATTAGATGCACGCTTGCATGGAATGTATTGGATAATGACTCATATCCTTCAATGAATCTGGATGAACTATTGGAAGAAAATGATTTATCAAAAGATATTAAAGACAACATAATTAAACTACGAGATTCTTACTCAACTTTAGAAATTACTCTAAATGAAGAGGAAAGAATACTATTATATGATTGGATTGTTGAT
>JAFRMD010000106.1 GCA_017430835.1 Methanosphaera sp. | reverse complement strand
GAAAAATGAGGGCTAATAGATCAAGATGGAATTATAGAGTATGCTTGGGAAAAACAGATTTTATCTTACCGGTCTTTGTAATACAACCCACTGAAAAAATATTAAATTTATAGGAAGTCAGACTGTATTTTGGACACTACCCATCTATATCATGAATTGAATATAACTCTTTTAATTTTTCTTGGAATAAATAATAATATTCATAAAAATCATCCTTAGTTACATTACTAGTGTTATTTAATCTATCAGTTAAAATTTTTATACATTCCTCATGTTCATTAATATCTGTTCCACAAATACATATACCATCACTCAAAATATCTCTCAACAGTTCAATTTCAACTTTAGGAGGAGCTGTTTTCTTTTGTTTAGCATTATGAGTAATTTCATAAGCCTTACTTAATTCATCAAATAAAACGACTAATGGATATAATTGTATAATTTTTTTCTCATATTTTTCATATATTTCATTATAATCACTTTGTGATTTTTTAAGTTCCTTTTGTATATTTTCTCTATCTGAAGTTAATGTATCAACTTCGCTAATATCAACATTATCTAATTCTAAATCACACATTTTAATATTATTAATAGCTTCATCAATTTTTTTATAATTATCTTTTTGTTCATTTTCTTTAGCACTTTTTTGTTTATTGAGCTTATTTATTAATCCATTATAATTTTTTTCATGATTATTGCTGAGTTTTTTATAATCAGCATTATATTTATCTAAACATCCTTTGATATGTTTTTGAACATTAGAAATTATATCTAATTGAGATATATTATAAATTGATTCTTTTAGATTTAACTTTGAATTTTCATTAAAATAGTTATTTAAAGAAGCTCCATTAAAAAAGAAATACTGAAACATATCCTCAGGTATTGTTCCAATAATTTTATATTGAGCCATATCATCTTTATAAACACTTCCATCAAATGTTTCAATGGTTAAATGTTGAGTACTTTTTTCCCAAGAATTTCCCCAATTATTATATTCTTCATTCCGGAAAACTGTGAAATATTTTTTTTCATTGTTGATGATATCAAAAAAACGAATTGTTATATTAACATTTAAAGATGTAAAATCCTCAGATTCTAATTCTTCGGCCATGATTTTATTATATAATGGTTCTGTTTTTTCTCGATCATCATGTTTTTCATCACCAAATAAACACCATGTAATACCATTTACAAATGTTGATTTTCCACTACCATTTTCAGCTAGAATAACTGTTAAATTTTTATTATCATCAAAACCAAAATTTATTCTCTGTTTACCGTAGTACGGTCTATAATTCTCCAATTCAACATAATCTAAATACATATTATTCCTCTATAGCATTTTCTATTAATTTATCATACTTACTTTTATAATGTCGAGGTTCTTCAAACAATTCATAAGTTATTGCTGATTTCAAAAAAATTTTCATATTTTCTTCAAAATCAGAATTTTCGATATAATTTAAAATTTCTAAATCATCATCTATCATTACAACCGCCTCATTTTTTTAATTATTGTTTTACTACATTCAGTTGAATTTTCTGCTAAATAAGCATATTCATCATATCGACGCATTTCATTAAATAATATACTATTAAACATACTATCATTGAAATTTACTTCTGGGAATACAATTAAATCATAGATATTTGCAATAGATTTACCCGGACTTTTTCTTAAAATACGGCCTCTTCGTTGTATATGTTGTCGTGTATTTGTTGTACTTGCCATTAAGATTACATTTTTAGCTGAAGGAATATCCACACCTTCATCTAAACATTTAATAGCGACCAAAACATTGTAAAAACCGCTTTCAAATTCTTTTAATATCTTATCTCTTTGAGAAGTATTATCTTTATCTTTTGAATGGGATGTTTTTCCAGTAAATTCATGATTTCTGATACCAAATTCATTAAGAATTTTTTGAACTTTTTGCACTTGTTTATTTTCACTACAATATATGATTGTGTCTTTAATATCTTCATTTTCTTTTAAAAATTCTATTAAGAAATCATATTTATGAGGAGCTTTATTTATTAAATCTCTTCTTTTCTTGACCCAATAACTAAATGAATCTTTATTTTTGTTAGTTTTACTAAAAAAAGATCTGGCTAGATTATGTGTATATTCAATATATAAATCCAAATCATCATCATCTAAATCTATAAATATAGGATAATAATTATAAGGTGTTAAAAAACCATTTTTTATTGCTTTTTCTAAACTATATTCATAAATAGTACCATTTATGAAATAATCATTTACTATAGTGTTTTAGAAAATTAATTTTTCATATTTTTGATAAACTTTTTTTAATAAAGTATTTATATTAGTTAATTGTATAGATAATAATTATGTGCTTAGAAGAGTTAAAATCAAGGAAGGATTTATCTTTAGATGAAATTG
>JAFRMD010000105.1 GCA_017430835.1 Methanosphaera sp. | reverse complement strand
CTATCCACGTTCTGTTTTGTACTATAGATGGTAAGTCTATGGGAATTTCGGAAAGTTGCCGGCCTTTAACTATTTACTTTGTGCTTGTTTTGTCTTTTGTTTATTTGGAATTTATTATGTAGTTTTTTTCTGTTTTTTGTAATAAATTTATGATTCTATTTTTAATAATTTTTGTATTACTTAAACATTTTTTTTCTTATTTTTAGCTTATTTAATCATTTGAAAACATTACTTTAATAATAATGAAGTCTAAATATATTAATTGATTAATTTCATTAATCAATGTGATAATTTTTTCATTTAAATTATCGCATACTAAATATATTCATTAAGAAATAGGTTATAAAGAAGAATTTCCATAATGATTCATTTCTTTGTAACCTAGATTTTTAGACTCTTTTTATTTTGTAGTAAAATAATCTTTTCGTGATTTTTATAACGTTTTATTTTATCAATTTGCTTTATTTATTGTTTTTTTATATTTTTTCCATTGTTTTTTCTTCTTTTTTCTAAATTTTTTAATTATTATAGGCGTATTTATTAACCTTTTTTAACATATTATTTCTTAGGAGTGCTTTTTAATGAGCAAGGATAAGAAATTGGAAATTTTATTTATAGAGGATATTAAGTCTTTAAATAATAAACTTTTGTCTAAAAGGACTAATCATTATTTGCAGAATTTTCTTTTTACTTCTCGCTTAGTATTTAGGTATAATTTTGAAGATTTGGATGATCTTATTGACTTATATTATTATGTTGAGGATATTTTAAAAGAGGATATTTTGGTGGATATGGATGAACTTAAAATTCTTATTTATCGTTTGACTGATTTTAATGTTAATATGGATGATTATGCATTTAAGGGGGATACTATTCTTACAGAGACTATTGCTAATTTGTTGTATTCTTTGTATTTGGAACTTGAAACCTATAAACTTGTAGATAAAACTGATGAGGATGATTTTTGGAGGGAAAGTTTAGTTAGTCAACTAAGAAATCAGGTTGTTGATTTTGATATTTTAATTGGTCTTTTGGATTCTACTTCTGATGATAATGTTAAGGAAGATGTTTTGTCTATTTTAAAAAATAATTATCCTTTTGAATATGCTATTTATAATGCTAGAAATGGATACTTGGAATGGTAGGTGTTTGGTGTGGAGTATAGAAAAAGTCCTAAAACAGGTGTTGACATTTCCTTGTTGGGTTTTGGTGCGATGAGGTTAATTTCTAATAATGGTAATGTTGATTTGGATTTAGCAACGGAACAATTAAAATATGCTATTGATAATGGTATTAATTATATTGATACGGCATACTTATATGGTAATGGTTCTGGTTCTAATGAAAGAGCTTTGGGCGTAATTTTGGATAATCTTGGATATAGGGATAGGGTATTTTTGTCTACTAAGATGAATAGGTTGGTTATTCATTCTAAAGATGATATGGACAGAATGTTTGAGAATCAATTAGAGAATCTTAAAACAGATCATATAGATTATTATTTTTTACATAATATTATTTCATATGAGGATTTGATGAATTTAATTAATATTGGCTTGTTTGATTTTATTAGTGAAAGAAAGGATAAGGGTCAAATAATTAATATGGGTTTTTCTTATCATGGTTCCTTTGATGATTTTACTAAGATAGTTAATGAATATGATTGGGATGTAACGCTTCTTCAGTATAATTATCTTGATAATAACATTCAGGCTGGTTTAAATGGTATAAGGTTGGCTGCCAGTCACAATATGGCTGTGGTAATTATGGAACCCTTAAAGGGTGGATTGTTGGCCGGTAAAATGCCATTGGAAGTTGAAGATTTAATTTCTAATTCTGGTACTAATCGTAGTAATGTGGATTTGGCTTTGAATTGGGTTTTTGATACTCCTGAAATTACTTGTGTATTGAGTGGTATGAATTCATTGGATATGGTCAAGGAAAATATTGCTATTGTTAATAATCATCTGGAAAATCCTTTAAATGAAGAAGAGAAGGAACTTATTAAGAGTATTAAGGATGTTATTTTAAGGTTAAATAAGATTAATTGTACTTCCTGTAATTATTGTATGCCTTGTCCTAGGGGTATTAATATTCCAGATATTTTCCGTTTGTATAATGATAAGTATCTTTTCCCCGAGGATAAGTCATATGGGGTTCATCATACTTTCATTCTATATGCGGGTAATATTTTGGGGGTTACCGGTCAAGCTCATGATTCTTCGTTATGTGTTGATTGTGGTTTATGTACTAGTAAATGTCCACAGCAGTTGGATATTCCAAGGCTTATTAGACAGGTGGACAAGGATTATCATTCAGGATTTGTCAGACCATTTATTCCAGTAATAAAAAAATTAATGAAATATGTACTTTAATTGTTTTATTGTTTTCTTTTTTAAATTTTTTAGGGTTCTAGTTTTTTAACTTTTTTTGAAGGACTTTTTGTCCTTATTTTATATTTTGAATATGAGTATGTTCTTTTTTAGAAATAGGGCATTGTTTTATGCTTATTTTATATATTATACATTATTTGTCATAATATTGGATATCACCCTAAAATAGAAAAAAATTTTGTTCTAAATAAAAGATGAGGATAATTTAAATCAAAAAATAATCAATTAAATTAGTTTATGTTATAAAAAGGTATTTGATGCTTTTGTCCAATACTCATAAAATTTTAATATATACTAATTATAAAAATGAAAATATAGAAAATAATTTTGTGAGGTGAATGGATGAAAAATTGTCTACATTGTGGACATGAATGTGAGGATAATGTTAGTCTTTGTCCTAGATGTGGTAGAAGATTTAGTAATTACACTAATGTAAAAAATTCAGACCAAGAATTAAAAATAGATTTTAATGCCAATAATCAAAATCAATCCTCTGATGATTTTGATTCAACTATTAAATCTAAAGTCAATTACAATCCACAAGAGTCAACATTTTCAAATCAAATACCTCAGAAAAAGGAAGGCAATAAATTATTTAATTCATTATGGGTACTAATTTCATTTATTCCTTTTATAAATGGTTTTGGAATTTTTTATGCAGGTAAAAAAACTTCTAAAAGGAGTTGGATTATTGAAGGAATATTATATGAAATACCAGTTATATTTCATCTTTTATCAAATCACTCAATATTTACATTCAGTTTAGTACTTTTATCACTGATTATATCTATTATCAGATCCATGATGATAATTACCAAATATAAAACAGTTTTAAACCTGATGAATTATAAAAAAGTGAACAGTAAAATTCTCAGCTTTTTATTGTTTATATCATCATTTATTCCATTTTTAAATGGTGTTGCTTTTATTTATTATGGTAACAGATATTCCAGACCCTATTTGATTGAAGGATTCCTTTTGGAAATGGTATGGATAGTGGAGATAATATTGTTTAATTTCATACCTATAACATTTTCCAGTATCAGTTTATTTGTTGGGGTTGCAATGGTATCATTAATAATATCTGGTATGAGCATGATTTCTTTTAATTATGATTGTGATGCATTATATCATCATGTAAATAATTCTCCTATAAAAATTCAGGAAAATAATAAAAGAATTGATAAAGGCAAGTATGATTGTTATAAAGAGCAATTAAATGATTTAAAGGATGTGTTTGATTCTAAAGAAGAAAAAGTTCGAAATTTAATAAAAGAACGTTTTGGATCGGGTAATATTACCAGTAGCAGATTTTTAACAGTAGTTAATAATTCACATGACTATGTTTATAATGAATTAAATTCTGGGTATGACTTAATAAAATATACGTCAGAACCATCACAACAAGTTGAAAATAAACTTAGAGAAATAATAACTATTATTAATTCAATAAATGAAGAAATGGAAAAATTAACAGTAAACTTATTACTTAACTTACATGAAGATGATAACTCAGAGGATAATATTAAAAATTTAGCTAATGACATGGAAGATTTAATAAATGACTTAGACAAATATGAATAGGAAGGTGGTATAATGGCAGAATTCTCATTAGATATAGATGGTATAGAAGAAGATGTTGAAAAGACATTAGAAGAAGAAAAATCTAATTTACCAACAGAAAAAATACAAGAACAAGCAAATAATAATGCAATTGCTATCTTTGAAACAGATTTAGATGATGTTAATGAAAGGGATGCTATTCTTAGATCAATTGAAGACTTTGGTGTAGATTCCATGAACAAGTCTTCGGATAAAAATAATTCCCTATTGAATGCACAGCTGAAAAATTATACAAAAGGTGGAAATGAATCCGAAAATGTAAGTGAAAAACTGATTGAATTAAATAGACAGGTTAAAGATTTGGATCCATCAAGGGTTGATTGGACAAATTCCGGCATAATGAGTAAATTTGTTGATCCTGTAAAAAAATACTTTGAAAAGTATGAAACTGCAGAAAATGTCATAGCCAATATTCTTAAATCATTAGATCAAAGTAAAAAGGCATTAAATAATGATAATGTTACTTTATTGGCAGAAGAATCTAATTTAAGGGAAGTAACAAAAAATTTAATGATGAATATTGAATTAGGTAAACAAATGGATGAATCAATAGAAGCTCAAATACGGGAAGCTAAATTAAAAGGTATTGAGCAGCAAAAAATAGATATAGTAACTGAAGAAATATTATTCCCTCTCAGACAAAGAATTATGGATATGCAGCAAATGATTGTCATCAACCAACAGGGAATTGTTTCATTAAACGTTGTCAGAAGAAATAATAACGAGCTTATTCGGGGTATTACCCGTGCTAAAAATGTTACTGTAACGGCTCTTAGAACAGGAATAATGGTTGCCAGTTCGTTATACAATCAAAAAATTGCCATAGACAAAATAAATATGCTAAACTCTACAACAGAAGAAATAATCAGTTCAACATCAAAAATATTAAGAGATCAAGGAAATCAAATACAAAAACTAAGTACTGAATCATCAATATCACCGGAAACACTTCAACAATCATTCAATGAAGCATTAGCTGCTATTGAAGACATTAGTAATTTTAAAAAGGAAGCACTACCTAAAATGCAGGAAACAATCAATACATTTAATTCTATTGCTATAGAAGGACAAAAAGCAATAGATAAAATAAATACAAAATAATTAATTCTCCAATATTATTTTTTTTTGATTTTGAGACACTAAATAACTATAATAACCTTCTTGATGAATTCACTTTTTCTAAACTTTGTAAAAGAAGTTTTTTATCTCATATTAATCTACAGCAGTGATTAATTAATAATTTTCTCATATGTAAAAGCTTATACAAATTTCACATATTTCCATTTTTTAATTATTTTGAGGGGATTATTTAGCTTTAAAATTTATTTTTCAAAAATAGAGTTTTTTTGTATTGAGAGGAGTTTAGGTTTTAAAAAAAATAAGGTTTGTAGATGAATTATTCATCTTCATAGACTTCTATGCATTCACCTGTACAGTTTTCTTCTGCTTCTTCGTATATTTCTGCATCTTCAACCATTAGTTCATCTGTGTTTCCATCTCTTTCTGAACCTATGAGTGTTGCTTTGTCATCATCATCAAAGTTGAATAATGTTTCATCTAATTCTACGCAGTGGCCACACATTGTACAGTCGTCTCTTTCTAATATAATTTGGTACATGTTTTTTTTTCACTCCTATTTTTATGTAGTTACTTATTAGTCTCATAATATTTATAAGTATGTAACTTTAATAGGAAAAATAATTATTATCTATTGGAATGTTGGATATAATAGTACTCTTTGAATATTATTTACATTTATTTCATTAAGCTTTATGCTGAGTGTATCAAATCCTAGGAAGAGTTTTGTGTTTATTTGCTTTGAGTTTGTTCCTATGATGTTATTGTTGCTGTCATAGCATGTTGCGACTATATTTATTCTGCTGTATTGGTCCGGATTTGATATGCGTATTTCTCCAACAATTTCAATGCTTTCATCATTTTTTATCAGTATTGAAGTGTTGCTGATACTTAGTCCTATCTTATGTTCTATATCACGCATTTGTTCAATAAATATGCTGTTTTCTTTTGTAGTGTTCCTTGTTTCTTTCAAATATTCGGGATATTCATATTCTTCCGGTTCTTGTACAGGTTCTTCGGGTTCTTCTTCATATTCTTCTGTTGTTTCAACATTTTCCTCTTGTATTGTTTCAATATTGTCTTCTTCAGAATCGTATTGAATCATTTCTGGTAAAAGAATTACTATTGCCGTCTTTTTAAAGTCTATGTTTATGGAGATGCTGAAGCTTTCAAAGTTTCCATGGTCTACGCTAATAATAGTTTTCATTTTGTCTAGCGGATGCTTATTAATGTCATAGGATATTGCTGATAATTGTACACTTTTATTGTCTAGTTTGTCGTTTGTTGTAATTTCTCCCATAATTTCAAGGGGACCGTTGATATCGTCAAGGATTACTTCTATGTTTCTGATTACCAATCCCATGCTCATTTCAAGTTTTTTGTTTCTTCTAATTTTTTTCTTTATTTCTTCTTCTATTTTTATTAATTCTTCATCTTTGACGTTTTCTTCTACTTCTTCTTCTTGTTCTATTGGGAAAATGAAGTCTTCATCTTCTTCTATGTTTATTTCCTGGTTTGGTGTTTGGCCTAACAATTCTCTTTTTATGTCATCAAAATCATCTTCAAAGTCTGTGTTAGAGTCAATTAGTTCCTGGGCTATACTGTCTGCATATAAATGATCCATTCGTTTATTGCTTGTTGAATTTTGGTTTACTTGAACGTATAGTGATTCACCACAGTATATGCAGTATTCTTCAGAATCATCATTTAATTGTCCACAATTAAAACATTGTTGCATAAGTTTTACCCCCTTTTATTTATTTGTATCTTATTTATATCTATACAGTTTTGAATTAATAAACCTTTAACTAATTAATGCACAAATATAATAGTAAATATAATTAAAGGTGGTATGTTAGATGTCAGATAGAGATAAAGTTTTTGATTTTATGACTAAGGCAGGAGTATTATTTTTAGCTACGGTTAAGGGTGATAAACCTAAAAATAGACCTATTGGTTTTCGAATGTTGGTTGACAATCAGATTTACTTTTTAACTGGTGAACATAAGGAGGTTTATGTTCAGATGATGAAAAATACTAATGTTGAATTTGTGGGCCGTGTGGATAATGAGTTTATTCGCTATTATGGCAGGGTAGTATTTGATGAAGATGAGGATAAGTCCTTACTAAAAAAAGCTTTTGAAGTAATGCCTATGCTAGAAAAGTTATATGGGGAGGATAGTGAATTAAAACCTGTCATTTTCCATGTTGATAAGGCAACAGCAGAAATTAGGGACATGTTTGGTGTTAAACAAACATATAATTTCCTTAATTGATGCTAAGTAGTAGTATTGGAGTAATGTATGTTTCAATAATGGCTGCTATACTTAGAAATATGATTATTATCATGACTGAAAATAGTATGTCTTTTATCAGGTAGGATGAATAATTTACTTCTTCTTTAAGTTTATACTTGAATAAAGCTTTTATCAGTTTAATTTCTAGTTTGGTGGCCATTAATGCTCCTGCAAAGGCTATTAGTGAACATGGTATTTCAAATATTCCGTGTGGTATTATTCCCATTATTAAGTATTTTGGAGGTAATATTGATCCTACAATACCAATCATTGCAGTGTTTACGAATGTAATTATCAGTGCCATTACGGAAAATAGGAATCCATGAAGGACTACTGAGAGGTCTATGCTTAAATTGGTATGAATAATTCTATACAATCTTGCATATTCATTTCGCTAATTAACTGATTTTCATCTATTAAACTGGAGTCTTCTAAGTTGTTGTTTTCTATTTCTTCTTGTATTAATCCTGTAAATGTGTAACCTATTAGTATGAATAGTATTGAAATGATAATGCTTATCATGTAAACTTTTTTGTTTCTTGTGTAATATCCTTTTAGGTAATTGATACTGAATATTTCCTTTAAGTTTAATGATGTGATATTGTTCACCTCCTTTTTGATGTATTGGGTTAAAGTTGGGTTAAGGTTTTATAATAGTTTTTCTTCCCATTCTTTTTCTTTAAAACCTGTGAGAACTGTATTTTCTGTTACTATTATTGGTCTTTTTACAAGCATTCCATCTGTTGCCAGTAGTTTGAATTGTTCTTCTTCTGTCATATCTGCTAGTTTGTCTTTAAGTTTTAGTTCTCTGTACATTTTTCCGCTTGTGTTGAAGAATCTTTTCAGTGGCAGTTCTGATTTTTTGTGCCATTTTTTTAGTTCGTCGGCTTGTGGATTGTTTTTTATGATGTCTCTGTCTTCATATTTTAGGTTGTGTTCATCTAACCATTTTTTTGCTTTTCTACAGGTTGAACAACGTGGATATTCTATAAATAACATTTTTTTACCTTCTTTTTATTCTTTTTATTTATTACTTTTTTATTTATTAATATTTAAAGACTTTTTTATTTCATGTACATTATGTACATAATAAACATATTTAACATTATTGACATATTCGACATAATGTATAATATGTACATAGATTTAAATACTAGGTTATAGATATATAATTTCATGAAAAATTACACAGTTAAAGCAAGACAACGACAAGGAACAAAATCCATCGATTTAACTTTACCTGCGGATATAAGTAAAGAATTTTCAATAACTAAAGGAGACATCTTCAAAATAGACCCTGTTTATAAAGATGAGACTTTAAAACTAGAATACACATTAATTTATCAAAGTAAGAAGGGAAACAAATGAATAATATATCAAATTTAAACATTTTTATAAGCTATTACCATGTAGATAAATATTTTAAGGATAAACTAAGTGAAATTGTAAGTGAACATTTTAAAACAAATTCCTCTCCACACAAATATGAAATTTGTCATGATTTCAAAAGATACACTGACGAATTAAGAAAAACAGCTTCAGAAAATAATGTTTTTATAGTTCTTGTCGGCAATGAAACTTACAAGTCTCGTAATGTGGATTGGGAAATAGATTTTGGATTACATGAAAATGCATGCATGCTGGGATTATGTTTACCAACAAATGATGATTATCTTAAAAAAGATTATAATCCCAAAATAATTCCAGAAAAATTAGCAACAAATATATATGCAGGTTATGCAGGATATTTCGATTGGACAGAGAATTATGATAATTTAGAACAATATATTGACATTTCACTTAATAAAAAAATGCATAAACATGCATTGCTAGTTTAAAATATTTTTCAAAAATTATATATCATAAGTTTAAGAAAATACTATTAATAATAAATTATTATTATTTAATAAAAAAAATTGAATTTAACAAGATAGTTAATCAAAAAGTATAGTATTAAACAGGTGATTAAATGGCAGAGAATAAACATCCACATAAGAACGTAATAGAAAACATAGACGAAATATATCCTTTAATAACAATTATAGCAGAATCAAAAACATCTTACTTAAAACAAAACCTATCATTACACTTACATGCAAGTCAAATAAAACTATTAAAAGAAGCAAAAAAACACGAAAAACCACAACACAGAAAAGTCAGAGTAGCAAAATACAAAAAATTAGTAGAAAACTCACAGATTGATGATCTATTCAAATTACATGAAAAGTTATACATCAAAAACTATGAAAAACTTGCAAAAAAAGGATTAGTAAAAGTAGATACAGAAGTTGAAGACTTACCTTATGATATAATAATTACGGAAAAAGGAAAAGAAATTCTAAAAGAAATTGATGAATTAGAAGCCAAATGGCAAGATGAAGTTTTAATGGAAACAGAAAACAAAGAAGAACTATTAAAACAATTAAAACAAATGGCACAATTAGCTTCTCCAATTTCATACAATCTTAAAAAACAACAAAAATTTGTATTTTAAATAATTAATCCTTCTTACTATTTTTTTAAATTTATTCTTTTATTGTACAAATTCAAATTATTTTTCTGTTTTTTAATTTAAAGATTTTTCTTATTAAAAAAAATAAATTACAGTCATAAAAAGATATTCTATTTATTGTCGCATTTATCATTCTATATTGAAATATTTATTATATACTACTCATAAAGTAATAATCATAGGGGATTTAGTAATGAACGCTTTTGAAATCAATTTCATATTGGATGATACAAGACCAACGATATGTAGAAAAATAAATGTTCCCTCCGGAATAACTTTCAGTACTTTGCATAATATAATTCAAATAATATTCTCATTCCAAAATAAACACAAATATAAATTTATTTTCAATGAAATAAACTTAGAAATTAAAGAAACAGAATCCTTAAATCAAGATACAATAGATGCAAAACGTGAATTGATAGATAAATATTTAACTGCATTTGAAACAATTAAATACAAGTATGGAATCTGGAAAATAACATTAAAAACAAGGGAATTATCTGAACAAATAGAATATCCACAACTAGTTTCATATAAAGTATCATATAATCCACCAGAAGATATCAAATCAATTGACAAGATTAACAAATTACTA
This sequence comes from Methanosphaera sp., assembly GCA_017430835.1. The sequence goes on along the minus strand of JAFRMD010000105.1, from coordinate 21,794 downwards.
GAAAATAAGAATAAAATAGATTTAAAAGCTTTCAGTCGAATTAAAACTCAAAAATCCTTCATGAAACTATTTGACATTCCCTACAAAAATATTGAAAAGCATATTGTTAAGGTAGAAGAAAAACCGAAAAACACTTTAAATAAATTATTAGAATAAAAAAATGGTGATTGGATGCAACATTTAATTATTGACGAATCAAAATGTGTAGGATGTGGACTATGTAAACAGGTATGTATAAGGGATAATATAGAAATACAAAAAGTAGCAAAGGAATTGGGAAATGACTGTTTTGACTGTGGACAATGCTCAACATTATGTCCAACAAATGCAATATCACTAACAGCTTATTCTACTCAAACAGATCGTATTGTGGAATATGATGTAACAGAAATTCCAGTATCATACGAATCAATGCTACAGTTCTATAAGCAAAGAAGAACTGTCCGATGGTTCAAAGATGATAAAATAAGTGAAGATATTTTCAACAAATTAATGGAAGCCGCTTATTACAGTCCAAATAGACAAAACATTCAAGATGTTGAATTTGTAGTAATTGATGAAAAGCTTGAAGAATTTATCAGTTTAGTCTATGAAATCATAAGTGTAAAAGAAGAGGAACTCTTCAGAATAAAACAGTTGGGAGAATATCTACAAAATGAAAACAGAGATCCTAAAAGACATCCATTACTTTGGGAGGGACATCAGTTAATTCTAGCATTCAGTGAATCAAAAACAGATGCAATAATAGCAATGACAAGACTTGAGTTAATGGCATATACACTTGGATTGGGAGGATTCCACTCACTATTTATTAACATGTCCGATGAAATAAATCATGAAAAACTAATGAAATTCTTCCCAGAAATTGACTCAAAAAAACACATGTGTGCAGCATTTGTAATAGGATATCCAAGGCTAAAATATCTTAGAACAAGGCCACATAAGAAAATTAAGTTAACATTTAAATAGGTGATAGGTGATGAAAGTATTATTAGTAAATGGAAGTACAAGACAAAAGGGTTGTACATACACAGCATTAGAGGAAATTGAAAAGATATTGAAAAATGAAGGAATTGAAACAGAAATATTTTGGATAGGAAAAGAAGCAGTTTATGGCTGTGCTGCATGTAATTCATGTAACCAGTTAGGAAAATGTATTTACGATGATGTATCTAACAAATTGGCAGAGAAAATGAGGGAAGCTGATGGAATAGTACTGGGAAGTCCGGTATACTATGCCAGTATTAATGGCTCATTTGGAGCAGCACTTGATAAAGCATTCTACCAGAACAGTGCATTGTATGAAAACAAGGTAGGTGCAAGCGTAGTAAGTTGTAGAAGAGGAGGAGCAGGTTCAGCTTTTGATAGATTAAATAAGTATTTCACAATATCCAGGATGCCAATAGCATCAGGTCAATACTGGAATGCGGTGCATGGACAAACACCAGAGGAAGTAAAACAGGATATTGAAGGAATGCAGCAAATGAGGGATTTGGCTCGAAGTATGATTTGGATGTTAAATAATCTTAAGGATAAGGAAAAACCGGAACGTGAAGATAAAACATTCTTTAACTTTATACATTAGGTGATTTAAGATGAAATTCTATTTAATAAATGGCAGCAATAGAAAAAAATATAATACGGCTAAAGTATTGGATAGTGTAGCTGAGGGTATTGCAGATAAATTAGGGGAAGAAAAAGTTGAAAACTTTAAAATTTCAATTGTGAATTTATATGATTTGGAATATAAGGGATGCAAATCATGTTTTCATTGTAAAAAGATTGAAGGCAAATACTATGGGCAATGTCCAATAAAAGACGATTTGCAAACGTTGCTCCCAAAAATATGGAATTGTGACGGGTTAGTATTGGCAAGTCCAATATATTTTGGAAATGTAACTGGAGAAATGCGAAGTTTCCTGGAACGATTGTTCTTCCCAAAATTTGTATACGGAAAGGAAACTTTAGCTAAAAGTAAACCTAACGCTTTTATTTATACAATGAATGTAACCCAAGAAATGGGGGAGAAGTTATACTCAAAAAGTGTATATGACAACATAGAAGGATATCTTGAATATACCTTCGGCAAACCTTATTCTCAAAAGGTTTATGACACTTACCAATTTAAGGATTATTCCTTGTATGAAAATTACATATTTAATGAAGAAGATAAGGCAAAAGTACGTGATGAACAGTTTCCTAAAGATTTAGAAGAAGCATATAAACTTGGAGTTCAAATAGTTGCTGATTCTCTTTGTAACAATGAATAATCCTATCAACTATTTTTTTCTATTTTTCGATTAAAGATTTAAACTATTAAATTCTAATATATCTTTAAGCATTAATTTTTTAAGGATAAATATTATGAAAAAACAAATAACAATTATTACAATAACTTTTTTGCTGGTTATTTCCTTACTTTCTGGAGTAAGTGCAACAACAGTATTTTTAACATCGGATCATATAGGTTCAGAAAATAATGATCTTAACATGTTAAATTCAGTGAAGAATTATATTGAAGAATTTAGTGATGGTAGAATAACTGCAGTAGTGGATAGTCAAGCACCAAGTCCTGGAGAGGGAACAAGAGCTATTCAAAGTAATGCTGATGTCAGTGTTAACTTTGCTGCCAGTTGTGCCGGTAATTTTCTAATACTTGCAAAGGCTGTTCCTAATCTAAATAAACAAGTAATATTTGTAAATACAGGTGATTTTGATTTAAATCATGAAAATTATCTTCGAAGAGCATGGGATGATAACTATTCTAGTCAGAACTTTGCAGGAATTAACTATCCTGGTAAATTCCTAAAAAACGCTGGTATAGATTATATTCAACCATTAAAAGAGTATCCTAAGGGTGGAAGTACATATACTTCTTCTGATGATGAAATAAACAGGTACATTGCTCAACAAGTTGTTAATAAGATTGAAAATCCAATCACAGTACCTGACTCTTATGATTCAAGCTTGGTAGTTACACATTCACTAAATCCGGCAGTAATGGCAAAAGCATCTAATCAGTTGTATCAATCCGATGATTCTTACTTTAATGGAACGTATAATGGCTACACTGCACCTCAACTATTATATCTTACCAGTTCTTATCTGAACGGTAACGGTTTAAAAAGTCCTGCCAAGTATAATCCGCCAAGCAATCCTCTAAGACATTCCGTACTTGCAAAGGATTCCTATTCAATATCCGATTATATGGCAATGGGTGGTATAGTAAGTAAGTATATGGATGAAACAGGTACTGCACCTGATAGCATTAGTTATAATGGAGCAACTATAGGATATTATGACTTATTGTATAATTTTGCAAGAATTACACAAAACCATACTGATTCAAGCAATATGGGCTTTGTACAAACTTATCGTTTCGATAAAGTTGAACATTCACTAATAATCGATTTATTGCCATATATTGGTATTGGATTGATTTTAATAATTATCCTTGCTATTATTAGGAGAATTAGAAGAAAACGTAGAAATAGGAGAAGATAAATAAATCTTTTCCAATTTTTTATTGTTTTAAACTTTCAAATAAGATTATGTATTTTTAAAAACAGATACAATAAATAATAATACAGGAGAATTAAATTATGTCAGATATAGAAAAAGTATCAGAATATTTAGCAGAAGCAGGAATGTTCTTTTTAGCAACAACAGATGGTGACCAGCCAAAGGCAAGACCATTGGGATTGCAGGTTTTACATGATGGCAAAATCTACTTTGGAATAGGTGATTTTAAAGATGTGTATAAACAGTTACAAGCAAATCCAAAACTTGAAATTGTAGCAAGTAAAGGACAGGACATTCTAAGATATTATGGAGTTGCAAAATTCGATAACAATCCAGAAGTAATGGAAAAGGTATGGACAATACTAAAAGATTTAAAACCATTATATGATGAAAATAATTGGAACATGGAACTGTTCTATGTTGATGATGCAACAGCAGAATTCAGAAACATGTTTTCAGTGGAAGAATCCTTCAACTTCAAATATTAACTCTCCCCCATCAACACATTTTTTTTTCAAACCATTTATTTGGCAAAATAATAATCAATGTACTCCTAGGTTATTATGAAAAGTTCCTTATTTTAAACAATAGGAATGGTAAATACTATGTAAAATTATTGGTTATCAAATCAAGTATTTGCCAGTTAAGCTATTTTTGTTGGAAATTATATCATCTAATGTGCCACACGCAACAATTTTTCCACCAGAATTACCCCCACCAGGTCCCATGTCAATAACATAATCAGCATTACGAATTAAATCACGATCATGTTCAATAATGACAACAGTAGCACCATTTTCAATCAAAATATCAAAAACTTTAATTAATCGTTTAACATCCTCAGGATGCAAACCAATCGTTGGTTCATCAAATATAAACAATGATTTATCCTGTTTACGTCCAATATGTGCAGATAACTTAAGACGTTGAGCTTCCCCACCACTAAGAGCAGGTGTAGACTCACCAAGAGTAAGATAGCCTAAACCCATATCATTCAAAGTATTTAATTTTTCATAAACTTTCCCATCATCCCCGAAGACGTCAATCGCTTCAGCTATTGTTAAAGCCATCACATCCTTAATGGAAATGTCATTGTATTTGACTTGTTCAGCTTCCTTAGAATATCTTAGTCCATCACAATTAGGACAATCAATTTCAACATCAGGTAAAAACTGAACATCCATACTTATTTGACCAGTACCATTACACGTTGGACAACGAAGTTTTCCAGTGTTGTAAGTAAAGTCCTTTACATTATAACCTAATTTATTAGCATCACTACAAGAGGCATATAACTTTCTAATAGGGGTTAATATGCCACTGTAAGTAGCAACGGTACTTCTAACATTTTTTCCAATAGGAGTTGCATCTATTAAGTGAACTTTATTAATGTCTTCAAATTCTATCCTTTTAACGTGTTCCGGTAAATTTTCATTATCAATCCTAGCTTTAATGGCAGGATATAAACTTTCAAGAATTAAAGTGGTTTTTCCACTACCTGATACTCCTGTAATGACGCTAAGACGACCACGAGGAATATTCAAGTCTAATGATTTAACTGTATGAATTGGGCTTGTTGAAAGACTGATATAGCCATGACTAAATAGTTCATCCCTGGAAGAAACTTCTCGTACAACCACTTTTTCCTTTTTTGACAAATATTTTCCAATAATGGATTTTGTATCGTTTTTGATTTTTTCAATACTGCCCTGTGCAATAATATTTCCACCATCAACGCCCGAATATGGACCAATTTCTATCAGATAATCTGCAACTTCAAGAATATTAACGTCATGATCAACTAGAATTACGCTGTTCCCATTTTTAACAAGCTTCTTCATTACATGAATTAAACCTTTAATATTATCTGGATGAAGACCGATGGAAGGTTCATCCAAAACATATAAGACACCGGTTGTCTGATTTCGAATTGTTCTGGCAAGTTGAACACGTTGTAATTCACCAGTTGATAATGAGGAGCTAGGTCTGTCAAGAGTAATGTAACCTAGACCTAATTCTTTCAATGAATTGGCATTGTCCATAAATTCTTCAATTATGGCATTGGCCATATCAGTCATGTTGTCAGGTAATGTTTTAGCAATACTTTGTAACCAGCAGGATATTTCATCAAGACTCATCATAGATGCATCGGTAATGTTCTTGGAATCTATCAAAGTACTGTTTGCTCTCTTATTAATACGTGAACCATTACATTCATCACAATGTTTTTCTACTAAAAACTTATTAATCTTTGTTAATCCTTTCTCGGATTGTGCTTTGTTTAGTGAAACTTTCACAGCATCTATGGCATTTCGATATTTGAAATTTATTTCAAATGCCTTACCATTGGCAGGGATAACAATATCTTTGGCTACCTCTTCTCCATAATAAACAATGTTCTTTTCTTTTTTTGTCAAATCTTTAAAAGGTACGTTAATTCGAACGCCCAGTTCTTTAGCAACAAGATACATTGATGATAATCCAAACATATTCCAGGATTTAACAGCACCTTCTTCTAAAGTCAATGTTTCATCGGGTACAATAGTAGAGATGTCAACATCCCTAATTATTCCCGTACCGGAACACTTAGGACAAGCACCATCTGAATTGAAAGCATAGTCTTCAGCACCCATACCATAAAACTTTTCATGACAAATTGGGCAATGTAAAGGTATTTCACGTGCAACATTAATGCTGGGTTCTAGCAGGTGCCCATTAGGACAAATATAGTTTCCGCAACGAGAATAAAGTAACCTTAAAGAGTTCAGCAACTCTGTTGATGTTCCAAACGTACTTCGGATACCTGGAATATTAGGTCTTTGATGCAATGCAAGACTGGCAGGAACATGTTCGACAGAGTCAACCTTTGCCTTTCGTGTTTGAGTGATTCTACGGCGAGTATATGTTGATAATGCTTCCAGGTATCGTCTTGAACCTTCAGCATAAAGCACTCCCAAAGCTAAGGATGATTTGCCACTTCCTGAAACTCCGGCGATAGCTACAATTTTACCAAGTGGAATGTCAACATTGATGTCCTTTAGGTTATGAACTTTAGCTCCCCGAATCTTAATAGAATTTACCAAGTTATTCACCAAAAAATTATTTGTATTATTAATTAAAAGGATGTTTAATTTTGTTTACAATTAAATCTTTTAATAATTCTATAGAAGAATTATATATGTTGTCAACTTCTTTTTCATTTATGTTTTATTTTTCTATTAATTGTTTTATAATATTTTTCTTTATTTTTTATTCTCAAAAAAGTTAAGGATATTAATTAACAAAGTAAGATATGAATGTTTATTTATGAAAAAATAATTAACATATTATTGAAAGATACTGGAAATAATATTTTTAAGATGATAACATGGGAAATGTAGGAAAACCAGAAGGAAAGGAAGGAGAAAAAACATTAGAACGAATGAACAAAGATCATACCTCAGTTTCTTATTGGGCTATGTCTCATTTTGATATTAGAGAAGATGACGTAATACTTGATGTGGGTTGTGGTGGTGGAATAAATGTTAAACGATTGCATCAAAAATCATCGAAAGCAAAAACTTATGGGGTAGACTATAGTAAAACCAGTGTATCAATGAGTAAAAAATTAAATCAGGAATCTGTTGATAAGGGAGAAGTAATTATAGAGGAAGCAAATGTACAGAATTTGCCTTTTGATGATGAAATTTTTGATTGGGTTACGGCTTTTGAAACAGTTTATTTCTGGCCAGATATTGTGGATTCGTTTAAGGAAGTAAAAAGAGTACTAACGGAGGGTGGCAGTTTTGTAATAGTACTTACAGCTAATGGATATCATGATGAAAGATTGGTGCAAATTAGTAGGGAAGAAAATTGTAAATTTTATACTGACATTGAATTAAGAGAGTATTTGGAAGAAGCTGGTTTTTCTTCAATGGACATTTATATTAGAAAGCTTGAAGAGTCTAAAGAATTAATTAAACGCGTAAATAAGGGTAATTGTTCTGAAGAACTGGTGGAGGATACTTTTTGTGATGAAAATTGGGATGATGATCATCATGACAGTCCTGAATGGGTGTGTGTTGTGGCTAAAAAATAATACAAAATATATAATAATTAATCATTACAAATTTTCTTAATGTATATAAGTAATAAAAAATAAAAAGATAATTGTTAAATATAAAAATATATTATGGAGATAGATATAAATGGCAAAAAATGCAATTATTACCGGTGGATCAAGAGGAATCGGAAAAGCAATGGCACTTAAATTAGGTGAATTAGGATACAATGTAGCAATCAACTACAGAAGCGACTCTTCAAAAGCAATTACAGAAGAACTCATAGAACAAATAAAATCAGATTATGGGGTAGAAGCAATTGCAGTACAAGCAGATGTAAGTAAATTTGAAGACTGTAAAAAACTAGTAGATACAACAATTGAAACTTTCGGAGACCAAATTGATGCATTAGTAAATAATGCAGGAATTACAAACAACTGTAACTTTATAGACTTACAACCAGAAGACTATGAAAGAGTAATTAACACAAACCTTGTAAGTATGATGCACATGAGTCACTTAGCACTTCCATACATGGTAGATCGTGAAACAGCAATAGTTTGTACAGCTTCAGTTGGTGGAATGACTGGAGTAATAAACCAAGCAGATTACTGTGCAGCAAAAACAGGAGTAATTGGTTTAGTAAGAGCTTTAGCACTAGAATTTGCACCAAGAAAAGTAAGAGTAAATGCAATTGCACCTGGAATGATAATGACTGACATGTTACGTGGAGTAAATCAGGATGAATTAAATGCACTTGCAGCAACAATACCAATAGGAAGAATTGGTGATGTGAAAGATATTGCAGGAGCATTAGGTTACATTCTAGAAGCAGGATACCTTACAGGACAAGTGATCTCTCCAAACGGTGGATTCGTATTACAATAATTACGAAAAATTTTTCATCTCCTCCAACTTTTTTTCCCAAAGCATATTACTATTAACATCTTATCTTATAAGCAATAGACATTTTTCAATTCATTTTTTTAATAAATGGAATAAAATAATGCTTTGAAAACAAAATTATAAAAAATTAGAAAATAAATATAATTATTAGTGATAATAATGACTAACGACCTAGAAAGTAAAGAAAAAATAACAATAGACATACAAAAACTGGAAAGAAACTTAAAACAAGTTGAAGATATTACCTTCATAGATAAGCAAAAGGAAGTATATGACAGAGCAGTGGATTATATGAATGATTCCAAATATTATCTGGAAAAGGAAGACATGAGAACAGCATTTGGATGTATAGAATATAGTCATGGATTGCTTGATGCATTAAGGATGATTCATGGATTAATATAAAGAAATCTTTAAAATAATAATAAATTAATTCATTAAAATAGTTAAGATGAGAATGGTGGTTAAGTACTTGAATATAGGATATTAAATAATTTTTTTCATCCTAAAGTATACTAAACTACAAATAACAATCATCAGTGAAGTTATAAAAACTAAGGGATAACTCCAACTATAATCAAGTTCGGGCATGTGCCTAAAGTTCATACCATACCATCCCACAATTAAAGTAAGAGGACTACAAATGGTAGTAACGATTGTTAAAACAGTAATGGTTCTGTTCTGTTTAATATCTATGTGGGTTCGGTAGATATCACGAATCTGTTTGGTATATTCTCGGATAAAAGTGGTTTTATCATTTAGCCGATCTAATTTATTAAGGTATAGTCTGAAATAACGAAGATTAGTATCTTTAAAGAAGTCATTTTCATTAGATTCAAAAACTTCGGTCATGTCGATAAGCTGTTCATAGTGGTTGCTAAGATCTCCAACATCTGTACGAATTTCGTTCATGCGGCTAAGATTAAATTCTTCATCAAGCTCAATTTTATCCTCAATAGTATCTAATTCTCTTTCATAACGTTCCATAAGGTTCAAATCTCTTTTAACAATTTGAATCAAAAAGTCATAAATGAAACGTTCTAAACAAGGAAAACGTTTTTTTCTATTTTTAAAACGATTAATATACTTTTCAGCGGTATCACCTTCATCAATAAAAACAATACCTTTTTCGTCAAGAGCAAAAGCAAATTTAAAATCGTTTTCAAAATCTTTTCGGTCTGGTATGCAGAATGTCCCAGTAATAGAATCGTAGTTGGTGACCGCTTCAGTAACTAATATTCTTTTAAAATTAACATCGAACTCAAAACCCATGTCAAAAGATTCTTTTTCTAAAGACCATTCATTTGGTGTAAGTATGGCAACAAATTGTTTATCAAATGCAAGATCTTCTCTACTACATTCTATTAAAGTTTCATCTATTAGGTAATACATAATAAACCAGCCATAATTTATATAATAATTATTATGTTATTACTATCTAATAATTTTTTTCAATAAATAATAATAACATACTTAAATACTAGAAAAATATTTATTAATCAATTATCAGATTCATCACTACTTGTTTTCATAATAATTTGGGATATTCTTATATTTTATTAAGTTTAATATAGTAATAATTAATAAGTTTATTATATTTTTATGAATTATTGTAGAAATATTAATGTTATCTGTAATAGATAATGCTCTATTCATGAATTGATAAATTTTTAATTAAAAAGTAAATATGAAGGTGGTTATAATTTCAAGAAGGAATCTGTTCTTTGTTGGGCTTATAATAATATTGTTGTTGAGTTTGTCAGTAGCAGCTGCTAGTGACGATACAACACTTTCAAAAGATGTTAAGGATAAGAAAATTGTTAAAAGTCCTACAACTAATATGAATAAGCAAGTTTCAAAGAATAAAGTTACAAATGTAACTAAAAAGGTTACAAAAGAGAAAACAAAAAGTAACGTTACTAAAAAAGTTAATAAAAATGTTAAAACAGCAACACAAAAGGATATTAACAATTATGAAGAGTTATATAACACGCTTACGACAAGTACTGATGATGATTTAACAGTATCTCTTAACGGTGACGATAAAATACAATTAACACAGATCAAATAGAAGTTAATGAAAACATTAAAAAGTTAGTCATTAATGGTAATGGAAGAACAATTGATGGAGCAGATGAAAAATTATTCCTAAAATCTGAAAATACTCCAAGTCTTGTTATTAATGATTTAACAATTGCAAACTGTACTTCCTATTTAGGTACTTTAAATTATAAATCAGGAAATTTAACATTAAATAATGTGAATTTCACAGATAATACTCATAATAGTTATTATATTTTAACGGGACCATTGTATGTAACTGATGCAAATGTCACATTAAATTATTGTAACTTTGAATCTAATGGAGCTAGTACAGATTTGGGTCGTACTGACTTTAAGGGTGGAGCTTTCTATTGTGAAAATTCAGATGTAAAAGTTAACAATTGTAATTTCAAATCAAATTATAATTACGACTCTAATAATGATCAGTTTATGCCTCAAGGTTATGGTGGAGCAATATTTGCAGATGACACAAACTTGACAATATCTGATTCGCTATTTGATTCAAACTTTGCATATTTTGGTGGTGCCATAAAATATGGAGCTACTGATGGAATACTTGATATAAATAATACTGTGTTTAAGTCAAATGGAATAAAAGAAGACGGATATAGTTATTTAGGCTCAAAATATGGTGGTGCAATTGCTATTTCGGGTGTTAAAATAGTTAAGATAAATAATTCTCATTTTGATTCAAACTATGCAGAAGTAGCTGGTGCAATATATGTACTTTCTGCCGATGGAATACTTGATATGGATAATACTGAGTTTACGTCAAATGGAGAATTCGAATACTATTATTACTCACAAGCCGGTGGCGCAATTCTTATAGAAGAAATAAAAGCAGTTAGTATAAATAATTCCATTTTCAAATCTAATAAAGCAATGGAAGGTTCAGCTATTTGTTATGCGGATGATGATTTTGATGGTGTTTTAAACATTAGTTATTCTGTTTTTGAAGAAAAGGGATATAAAACTGAATGGGAGACTACAAAATATGGTGGAGCTATAGTTCTCGATAATGTCGTAGATATTAATATAAATTATTGTGACTTTAAGTCAAATACTGGATTTTGTGGAGGAGCTATATTTTATTATAGTAGTTATGATGATGATGCCGTTCAATATAATATGAATATAAACAATTCAAATTTTATTAAGAATCGTGGAAATTATGGTGGAGCAGTAAATATTAATTCTTCTTTGCCTGAATTTTATGTTACAATTGTTAACACTAACTTTGATGGAAATTATCCTCTTAATTGTACAAATAATGAAGAAGAATCTTGTGGTGGAGCAATATACTCAACAGGTAATAATTTACTACTTAATCATACTAGTTTCAGTAAAAATGGAGTTTATGAGGCATTAATTGAATATTTATCAACTATTGAAGAATATGGCGGTTCTGCCGTATACTTTTATGGATATGAATATTCATTTATTGTAGATTATTCTAATTTCACAGAAAACATCGCAAAAGGTGAACTAGGTGGAGCTATCACTACATTTTCCACTCATTTCAGATTAAATAATAGTATATTTGCTGGAAATAAATTGTATACTGATGAAGAAGGTGGTTCTGCTATAATGTGTGGAGATGGAGATTCCTGGGTAGATAATACAGTTTTCATCTCAAATAAGGTTATTTATGGTGATGATTCAGAAGATGTGACTAGTGTAATATATTCATGGTATGGTATGAACCTAACAAATTGTGTTTTCTATGAAAATACTCCACTAAATTTCAAGATAGAGGATAAGAAAATTGTAGTAAATTCTGTTGAACAAGGTATATTATTATTTGATTATTATATTCCAGACTTTGCAAATGTAACAATTTATCTTGATAATAGTGATGAGGGTAAAAATTATAGTTTAGTACATACTTATGAAGATGATGAAGAAAAATGTTATGTTGACGGATTCACAGTTTCTGAGGATAATTATCTAATTGAAATGGTAGTTACTCAGGTAGAAGGGTCACAATGTTACGGTATTGAAGAATTTTATAATAACCTATATATTTTCGTAATACCTCATGAATTTAAGTTAACAGTTGATGCAAATGATGTTAAAGTTGGAAAAAATACAGAAATAAATGGTATAGTATACTTTAATAAAGAGGATGGATCTAAAGCATATGTTTCAAATCAAGTAGTTGAATTATACATTAACGGCACATACATTGCCAATACAACTACAGATAAAAATGGAATGTATTCATTCAAATATTCAGCAAATGTTATAGGCACCCAAAATGTTCTTGTAAAAGTTAATGAAACATTTTATAACAATGGTGTAACCAATAGTACAACATTTAATGTAGAAATGTACAAAACATCATTGACAGTTGATGCAAATGATGTTAAAATAGGTGATAAAACAACTATAACTGGACAGTTCATGGATGATACCAATAATCCTATTAAAAATTCAGTAGTAACATTATATATAAATAATAATCCGGTTAATGTAACAACTGATGATAAAGGAAACTTCAAATACCTTTATAAAACTACAATGGTAGGTGAAAACCATGTTATGGCAGTATTTGAAGGAAATTACACTCATTCAAACAGTCTAAACAATACAAATTTCAATGTTTCAAAAATATCATTAAAAATTACCATCACTGCATCAGATACTACAATAAATAAAGATATAGTTATTAAAGGAAAAGTAACAGATGAAAATAACAATGCATTAACTAATGTTAATGTAACAATATTATTTGATGGCAATGAGATTGCTAATGTCAAAACTGATAATACTGGAGTATATTCATACAATATACTACTAAAAATAATGGAACTTTTAACATTTTAGCAATAGTTGAAGGTGACGATAAATACACAAGTTCAAATAATAAAACTGAAATAAATGTTAAAAACGAAAAAATAAAAACAACAATTACTGTTGTATCTAATAAAGTATTGGATGGTGAATCTACAACACTTAAAGCAACTGTTAAAGATGCTAACGGTAAATTTGTCACTGAGGGTAAAGTATTATTTAAGATTAATGGAAAATCAGTTACTGACAGTAAAGGAAATCCTGTTTATTTGGATGTGAAAAATGGTAAAGCAACACTAAAATACACTCCTACTAAAGGATTGTTTAATAAAAATTCCGTTATTACAGCAGTATTTGCTGAAAATGATAATTATTTAGGATCAAAAAGTAACTCTGGAAAACTTAGTGTAGTTAAAAAAGAGGCAGTTATCAAATTAAACCAGAAAACATTTGATGTTAAACCGTTTTCAACCGTAACAGTAAAAGCCAAAGTTACTAATAAGGATGGTTCAATAATTAAATCAGGTAAAGTAACGTTTAAAGTAAACAGTAAAACCTATAAGACAGTTAGTATTAAGAATGGTGTTGCTACACTTAAGTACAAGTTAGGCAATAAGGTTGCAAAGACTTATAAGGTTACAGCAGTCTACAGTGCTGATATTTATAAGAGAGTTCAGAAAACTGCTGCTGTAAAGGTTAAGAAATTCAGTACTACAATTAAAGCAAGTGACATTAAAACCAATAAGAAGACTTTTACTCTTAAAGCAAGTGTTCTTGGTGAAGACAATAAGGCAATACGTGACAGTAACAAGGTAACTGTTAAAATTAACGGCATTACCTATAAAAAAGAAGTTAAAGTAACTAATGGTAAAATCAATTTAAAACTTTCTGCAAATCTTAAGAAAGGAAAACATACAATAAGTATTCTTTCCGGATCAACCGGTCACTACAAGGAATCAAGAAAAGATATAAAATTGACTGTTTACTAATAAAAAAACTTTAAACTTCTTTACTATTTTTTTTCTTGCTTAATCAGAAGTAACTTTTAAATTAAATCACTCTATTTTGCTGCTTTTTCTTACATAAATATCATGGAATTGTGTGATTTCTCAATCTTTATATCCCCATCAATATTTTAAGTCTAGACCGTTTCGAATGAAGTGCTATAAATAGTTTTTTTGGATAAAATAATATTCAACAGTAGAAGCTTCATATTAAATATCACAAGGTTTTCACCTTTCTTATAAAAATTTAATGATTATAATATATTATCTAACTTTAAACTATTATTAAAGGATATATTTATTGAAAATTCTATGTATTAACACTCTAATTATTATTTATATTTTAATAAATAGCATATATTATGTTTAACTAATTATTATATGGAGGTTATCAATTATGGATGATGAAATTAAAAAAATATTCATGGAACAAACATGGTTTGTAGCAACTACTGGTGATGGTCCAAACGTTGTACCTATCGGATTTAAAATGGTTGAAGACGATGGAACAATGGTAATTGCTGATGTTGCAATGAACACTACCAAAAAGAATTTAATGGAAAATGGATTAATTGCAGTAACAGTATGTGATCCTGAAACTAAAAAAGCATACATGGCAAAAGGAAAAGCAACATTCTTTGAAGAAGGAGAACTTGTTGACAATTTAAACAAATTTGCAGAAGAAAAAGGTTTCCCATTCAGAGCAAAAGGTGCAGCAACATTCAAACCTTGTGCAGTACTTGCAAAACATCCA
The DNA here is from genome assembly GCA_017430835.1 of Methanosphaera sp. Next base: position 6,711 of record JAFRMD010000105.1, on the reverse strand, counting down.
GGTCCTGAAAACGATAAGGAAATTGAATGGATTTAAATTTATAATGTCAATTTCTTGACATTACACTTTTTTTAAACTTAAATTATTGATGATTATAATAGTTGAAAAAAATCTATTTTTGAATGATTTTTTTAGTATTCTCTTATAATTCCTTTTTAAATATCTTTTAAATTTCAAAAAAAGAATATTAAATGGGGAAATGTTAATTAAAATCCTAATAAGATTTTTATACCAATTAAAATTAATACTACTCCACCTAGTATAAGGAATTTGTCTCCACAATAGTCACCTAATTTTCGTCCTAATAATATTCCTATGATACTTAATGTAAATACAACTATACCTGTGGTTATGGCAGGGATTAATATATTAGTATTTAATAGTGCGAAAGATATACCTATAGCAAATGCATCTATTCCTGTTGCTATTGAAAGAAGGATTAGTTCTTTAAATGAAAATTCGTCTGCTACTTCTTCATCTTCATTTTCTAAGCTTTCTCGTATCATATTTGCTCCAATAATGAATAGTATTATAAATCCTATCCAAGGAGCTAATGTTGAAACAAAGTTAATTATAACTTCTCCAGTACAATAACCAATTAATGGTAGAAATAGATGGAATAATCCAAAAGATAATCCATAATATATCATTTGACTAGTTTTCAAGTTTTTTTGTGTGAAACCCTTTGTTAATGATACACTAAATGAATCCATTGACAGTGCTACTGCAATTAATAATATTGATATGAAATCCATACAATCATCCTACTTTTTCACTAATTGTTATTATTATTTCTTATTATATATATAGTTTCTTAAAAAAAGGTTTAAGGAAGCCTAAATTTCTCTTTAAATATTTTTAAGTTAACATAATCTTCAAATAATGCTTAATATTTAAGTATACCTAAATTTATAAGAATTTAATAATTAATATCAAAAAAAGGGTAAATGGAGTTTAATAAAATTATTATGTTAAATCATAGTGTTTCAATGATAAGTGAATTATTATGTTCATATGCAAATGATTCCTGTTTCAATGTTGAATTATTATCATTAAACCATTCTCGGAATACCATACAAACCTTATCATCATCACTTTCCGTGAATATCGTAAATATTATTTCATCAAAACGCCGATTCTTATAATAACCGGTTATTTTGGTTTTATAGAAACTAGTGTAACCTTCATCATTTAACTTAGAAATTAATTCTTCTATAGGTTTCTCTATGTTAATGCTGGTTAATTCTTTATTTTCATATTTGTGTATGGGTATATGTAAAACATACTTATTATCTAATTTAATCATCACGTCACCATAACTTTTTTTATAATTGGAATAGGATATATAGAAACTTCAAAAATTATATATTCTATGAGAATACTATTACTTTAAGATCTTAACATTACAATTCATATCCCTAACACTGTACTTCTTTTTTTAGTAAAATTTCTAAGAGGATACGTGTTTTATCAACAATAGCTTTTTCTCACATAATATCAGTAACTTTAACTAAGATAACATCTTTATTAAATTTAAATATTCATATCATAAATTTCCATTCATTTTTATAGGTATATCTTTATCTTTTTTTCTTTAGTATTTTTTTCTTTATCTGATTATTTAATTAAGCTTTTTTCATAGATTAACTTTTAACATAATACTTCTATCATTCTAAAATTTTTCTAACATAAATCTTCAAATAATATATTCTTTTACTTTTTGGATTTTATTGTCCGATTATCGTAACATTAATCTTTAAATTATAAATATGCTTAATTAACCCTATTATTTTTAAATATAAAATACTCTATTATAGTATAATAAGAATCTTTGTGGAATATAATTTAAAATGCTTATAAATTGTTAAAAAATTTACAACATGATTAAATAAATTTATTTTTAAAAATTCGTAATAATAATTGTTTATATGGTAATTTGATGATGCAAGTGAGTACTTACATGCGAAAACCTTTATATACGTTCTAAAATAAATAAAGAAGTAGGTGTGAGGAAGTCACACTAAAAATAAATTCATAATGGAGAGGAACAAAATGAAAAAAATTTTAATCGTGGCAATTTGTATATTAATAGCATCAATAGGAGTAGGTTTTGCTTTCACAACAGAAATGAACAACCAAACAATGAAAGCAAACACAACAAGTCAAATAGAAAATCAACAAAATAATGTAACTGAATTAAACGCAAACGTAGTAGAAAAAACTGTAACAAACTCCGTTGCAAAAGTCAACCAAGTGGTTAAAAAAGTCCCAAAAAATATTGCAATAATTGGAAAAGAAAAAATTAAAACAAATGGTGTCTCAAAAACAACAAACAATGCTAAAACAAATATAAAAAATACTGCAAAAGACACAAAAGGAAACAACATAACTAAAACTAACAACACAACTAATGTAAACAATACAAGTAAAGTAGGTAACTCAACTAATGTAAACAATACAGCTAAAGTAGGTAACTCAACTAATGTAAACAATACAAGTAAAGTAGCTAACTCAACAACAACTAACAGCACTTCCAAAGTAAACGATAACTCAAACAAAAGCACTATAAACAATAAAAACACTACAACTGTTCCATTAAACAATACAAGCCAAATACCAAACAATGCAAATGTTACATCATTAAACAACACCAACAGCACATCATTAAACAACACAAACATAACAAATGTAAATAAACTCAACAACATTAACGGAAAATATTAGAATAAAAAAAGGGTTTTAATTAAACTAATAAAATAAGCATCATCAATTGTTGTGGAGAATAATGTAAACATTAAGGTTTACAAATCTTTAAAAAATTGTTGTTAAAATGTATATAAATATACCGGACAAAGATAACCAATTATTTATCCAGTATATTCTATTTTTGTTCTTTTTGAGAAAAAAGAAATTAGTATTAAGAACCAAATCAAAATTATAATGAATGATCTTTTTTGCTTCTGGATGAAATTCTTATTTTTTTATCAACGTAAATAACGTTGATTATCTAAATATCAGTAGAATGATTGTAATTGATTTATGATATAATCATTGATACATAATAAAAATTTTAGAAATTTACATAAAACATCCAATTTTATTATTATCATGTACATGTTCACTAAAATTTTTCATGTTTTTTATAGAATATATTTTTTCAGATTAATTTCTAAGTTGTTTTATTCTTTCATCATATGCATCATTTACTGGATGAACCAAAGGACCATCACCATCAGCAGTTCTATCTTCAAATTCAGAAGGCAAATTAATTTTATTTAAAGCAGTTATGTCTGTAATTTTATGTATTGCAGCTATTTTACAGTATTTATTTTTCTGATTAGCAAGTTCAACCAAGAAGTCATTATCCGTAATTATGTCTTTTATGGTATATTCATCAATTAAATCTCCATATCCCTGTTCATATAGGGTATGAATAACTTTTTCATCTTCAATATTGTTTAATGCAGTGTAACGTAAAGATCTATCATTATCTGAAGTAACTATATTTATTAAGATTTCCTGATTAGTAATGTTTCTTATTGCTTCCTCTTTGGCAGTATTGTCTTTTGCATTTTCAATAATATCAAATAATTTCTCTTCATCATGAATTTTTCTAATTGCTTCTTGACAGTTGAGTTTACGTGTTTCTTTTTTTGCAATTTCTGTTAAAGCACGTTCATCGTTAATTTTTGATATTGATGTACGACGAACCCAATCATTTTCGTCATTTAGGGCTATATCAATTAATAATTCTGTATTGTCAATATTTCTAATTGCTGTTTCACGAACTTCATTGTCTGAATCATTTTTTATTATATCTATTAAAACGGGTTCATTGTGTATTTTTCGTACTGCCGTATTACGAACCCAATTTGAACTATCAGTTTTAGCAATATCTGTTAAAATATCTTCTTCATTAATTTTGTTAACGAAGTTCACTCGAACTACATCAAAACGGGCATTTTTTGCCAGATCCTTAAAGTATTTTTCATTATTTATTTTTTTCATAGAATTTTCACAATTTGCTTCATTTCTATCATTTTTTGCTACTAAATATAATGTTTCTTCATCGTATATTTTTTGTATAGCTTCTCTTCGAACAATAACGTCGTTATCAGTTAATGCAATTTTATTTAAAAGATTGTTATCCGTTATTTTTTGGGTTGCAAGTTTTCTCATTTGAGGTGAATTATCATTTAAAACGATGTATTCTAAATCGTTTTGATTTGTTACATTTTTAATAGCATCTATTCTTACATTTACGTCTTTATGTTTCCATTTTGGTGTTCTTATTCTATCCAAAAATTTCATCAGAATCACATCATTTGTTAATTGTTTAATTATTTATGTTCATACATATTTAATTTCTTTCCCGTATTATACGAATTTATCTAAAAAATTAAGTGTCCAAGCAATTATCGTTATCTAATCTCTTAATGAACGGTATAATTACAAAATGTAATTTATGTGATATGTCCATTTTTTAAGTTTTTTGTGTAGGTATTATATAATACTGTTCTATAAAAAAGAACAAATATATATATAAATTAAAGTATATAATAATATATGAAAATAAAAACAGAGAAAAACAACAGAAAAACACAAACAAAATATGTGTTTCCTAACAATATAATATACCATGCCAATACAAAATTAGGCTGGTCTATCATCATAGAACCAGATAACATAATAATAGACAATTATCACATAGATAAAGCCCACATACATTACAACCCCGAACAGCATTATCTTAAAAAAACAATAAAAGAAGAAGACCAGTATATCATATTGGACATGGTAATAAATCACATTATCCGAAACAATGGATTAAACTTAAATGAATTAAAGGAGGAATTAAAATTATCATAACCCTTATTAAAAAACAATCTGGAAAAGAATATGTTAAGGATATGGAAAAACAATATGGTTCACCACAAAAACTAAAAACAGCCTATGAACAAACGCACCGTTTCAAATTATTAGTAGATTTAGAAAACTGGGAATACTACAAAGAACATCCTGAAGAAACATTAGAATTATCAGAAATTCTAATAAATAATGATATATCCCTATCCAAATTAGATTTTAAAATACTGGACATTATTAAAAATAAAAAACCACGAAGTATACGAGAAGTAGCAGAAATATTAGATAAAAGTGTAAGTAATGTACAGCCACGACTCAAAAAACTGGAAAAAGAAGGATTTGTTACATTAGTGGAGGGAAATAAAAACTCCTTAGTTCCAACCATGAATTATGATGAAATCAAAATCTCCATATAAAAAGAAATTTTATATATGCTTACAATAAGAATATATTAATTGGGAATATGTTAAATTCTTAAGTATTTCTTTTTTAAATTAAATGGGTGTCCACCAAAAATGTTTTTTTTTTGAAATTTTTTAAAATATTCTTACTTATAACTCTATTGATCTGTTGTTGATGTATTTTCACGGAATTGATTTATATATTATTTATTGAAATTTTTATTCAATATTTTTTTTTCATCTTCAAATTTTAATTTCTAAAAAATTCATGTTGTTTTTGATGAAAAATATGTTTGGAATATTGGTATTTTATTTTTATTTACATATATTAGTTATTATTTATATTTTATATTTTTATATGAATCTTTATTTTTTTATTTTTATAAATCTAGGCTTGATTGATAATTATTTTATGTTATAAAACTCTATTTTTTCTTTTTTATTTTTTCTTTACTATAAAAAATTGATAAAATGAATATTTTTTTTCAATTATTTTTTTGTTTTTATTCCAAGTGGAAATTGTTTGTAACTTTGAATAATTTTTGATGAAAATAAGGGTTTTTAGGCATATTCCACTTCTTTTTTATTTCGTTATACTGTTGTATAACGAAGTAAATTTTATGGTGGTTATCCGATGAAAAAATCTGCATAAAACAAGTATCCCTAAAATATGTTTTTTAATACAATACATATACATGTAATTGTTTATATTTGGTATTTTATTAATTTTTCTAAAAAGTAATAATAATTCGGTTATAAAGTATGAATAATTGATACCCTGATGATTAGTAAAAAAGATTTTAGAAAAATAATTTCGATAGAAAAAATAAAATTTATATTTTGAAAAAAGGGGGGTTAAGATAAGATATTAAAATTTAGACTATTGTTAATTTAATATCTTTTCTACTTGAAGTGTAGTAACCTGTAGTTCCAGATAAGATACTTATGGTGTATTTTACCTTTTGATAAGTTGGTTGGAACTTTAATGTTTATTTCACCGTTTTTAACTACAACTTCGTTTTTGTATGTTATACCGTTGATTTTAATAGTTACTTTGTTTTGGAATTTAATGTTTTTGTTTTTGTTGTCAAGTATTTTAGCTTTGACTGTGACAGTGTTTTTGTTGTTTGCTTTTGCAGATTTTAAAACTATGTCGTTTGCTTTTATTTTTGTAGATATTTTGTTAACTATTACGTTTACGGTACTTTGTACTCTACCATATTTCTCTGATGAGTATACTGCAGTTATCTCATAAATTTTAGCAACTTTATTGCCTAAATTATAATTTAAAGTTACAAAACCATCTTTAATACTTACGGTTTTGAAGGTTTTACTGTTAATTTTGAAAATAACTTTTCCTGATTTTATAACTGATCCATCATTAGCTACTACTTTCAATTTAATAGTTACGTTTTTAAATGGTTCTGTTTTAATAGTTTTATTT
>JAFRMD010000104.1 GCA_017430835.1 Methanosphaera sp. | reverse complement strand
GGAATGAAAAAAGAGTACAACAATTAATAACAGGATTAAACGATGGTTCAATACCATTCGACACTGATGGAGTAACTTTCAGGATGAACACACCACCAGAACTAACAATAACCTCAAAAGAACATGACTAAAATTAATAATACTGATAATTATGAGGTTGTGGAGAAAATATTACATATAAAAATGAGATTCCACGACCCCGAATGCAAGGATGTGAATATAGATGATTTAACCGAATTCCTAATCGATACTTTAAACAATGAATTCAGTAAAGACTATATTACATTTGAAGAAGTAAAATAAAATAAATTTTTAAATTATGATGGAGTTTAAGGATTTAAACCAAAGATTAAGATTCAAAGACACACGAGACATACGAGCTCGCAGTGCAAAAGAAATGGAAAAAGAACTAAACTATATCACTAATCGTATATGTGAATTAGAAGAAGAACTACAAGAACTACAATTCCACCATACCTTAATATCATGTGACATCATGATGAAAAGATTCTTAGATGACTTGGAAGATTATGACAAACGTGGATTTGATTTAAACAAACTAATCTATGATGATACTGACTATAGCTTAAAAATAAAATAGGGAGGATTAAAATACAATGGAAGACCGAGAATTTATGGAAAAAGCAGTTGACATGGTACTAACTGCTTATAATGAGTTAGTGGAAATAACAGACAATTATACATTAACTGAAGATGATGTTTATATTGTTTGGATGTGCAGCATACTAGGCAATAATAAAGCATTACTATCCACCACAGTACCAGACGGAATGTATTATGAGGTCACTTTCAATAATACAAATAATGAATTATACCTAGATGGTTATAAGAAACTTATACATAAGAAATATGAATTATGAATTATGACTGGTTATAGTGCACGATACATTGGAGATGAAATTTATGAGTATTGAAGAAACTGTATTCAAATTAAAAGATAAATATTTAAAACAGAGCTGTGATAAAAAATATGGCTCTGAAAGATGTAATCCTAAATATATCATAATACAATCAGATTTAACAATTCAAAGGAAAGATGGTAAACCAATCAACAGGGATGACTTTATAATAAAATATAAAAAAGATTATGTGGCGAGCTTGAAAGCTGCAGAATACAAAGGTAAAATGGAATTACTAAATGAAATATTCGAAGACAATCCCGAGTATACAAGTATAGAAATGGAATAAAAAAAAATAAAAGAATTTAGGAGGATAATTTTTTATGAGTGATGGATTAACTGATAAAGAATGTATGAAGATTTTAACTAGCTGGTGTATGGATTTGTTCTTATTAAATGAATTTACTGAGTCACAACAAAAAGAAATTGCTAAGTTCAATGAATTATTTCCAGATAAAACACACAGATTAATAAAAAATAGAACTGAAAGGAAAGAAAGGATGTTAAATCATTTCCGTAATATAACTAGTGATGCTGTAATGAATGGTGAAGGTTCAGCATCAGGTTACTGTGTAGCTAATCATAATGGTGGTGAAAGTTACGAACTTAAAATAACAGTAAAACGTGATAGATTAACACCTGAATTAAAAGAAAAACATTTTGGTAAAGTTAAAAATACTTGCTTATATTGTATGCATGCTGAATGTAATGAAAAAGGTGTGTATTGTAATTTACATAATAAAAAAGTAGATAATAATTATTCATGTTCAGACTGGAACATATAAAAAAAAGAATGTGAGGATATATTTTATGAATTGTAAAGTAGTTTATGGTGAAAGGGATTTAAAAGAAAGATTAATCAGTAATACACGACGTTTAATGGAGTCTGATAAATTAGATTTCTATCCAGAACTAGTGGATTATAATCGTCAGTTATTTAATGAGTTATATGATTTAGATATTTTCCTATTCATTAATACTGGTCTTGTTGATAAGTTCTGTAAAAAACATAAACGTTGTAAAGAATGGTTATTATAAAAAAAGTGTTAATCATGTTACGGTTGAAGAATATATTAAATGATAGTAAAAAAGTATACTACTATCCGGACTAGTGAGGATATGATGGTGCATCCTTTAAGTGATGTTTACACATGCCTTAACGAATTATATTATATTCAATACTTGCTTCGATTATATGGTAAAACTGATAGTGAAACCTATGATAAAACAAGTGAGTATATTGAATACTTACAAGACACTTATATTCGCCCGTACTTTGTTGATGAAATGTGTATGAAATACATTAGAAACGGTCATGAACCACCAAAGGAATTAATGGATTTAACAAGAATGGAAAATATGTTATGTTTGAAATAATAATAAACATACTAATAATAATAGGTGCAATAGTATCCGTGATTGGATCATGTTTTTTCTGCATGTTCGGATTCATGATACTATACGAATTAATAGAACCAGAATATAATAACTTCAAATTAAGATTAAAAAATAATGAATATAAAATCGAAAAAGAAGCAATAGCTATTAAAAGACTAGAACTATTAAAAAAAGACTACCCTGAATTAGAAATAGAATATAATATGGATAAAAAAAATTAGGAAAAAAAATATCATGTTTTTTGAAAGAGTAAAAGACTTAATAGAATACTTGGAAGAGTTTAACCCAAATGCAAAAATACTAACTGATATGGGTTTCAGTTGGAGTAAACCTATGGGTGAAACCAATGAGGATACTCGTAAAACCACTAATATATTATACGTCTATGGTGAATACTATCCACAATATGACAAGATAACTGATAAGAAATACTTTGATTTAAAAGATTATATTGATTACGAATTAGATACCAAGTATAATATCCTCCGTGTGAAAGTTAAACTCCCCGAAGATAGTAGTGATGAGCCGGTTAATATTATTGTATATCATTATCCTGAGTTAACATTACGTGAAAGGCAAAAGAAACATTATAATTTAATAATGGATGTATTAGAGTATTGCCGGGTTAATGATTGTGAAGATTTATTAGATAAAATAATTATCAGATATGTTCCCGGTAGAGGTTTTTAGAAAAACATTTATAAAGTAATCTTATTTAAAAATAATCATGTGAATAATAAAAGTATTGGAGGTTTAAAGGAATGGATTTCACACGTGAAAAACTAAACGAACTATTATACTACATGCAAGTAGACAATCCCAAATATGGTTTAATCTCAAAAATATTATACGTATACGGAAGAAAAGTAAAAGAAGTATTTAATTTACAAAAACAAGACATAAACTTCAAAGACAAAGAAATAACATTCAACATCAATGACACATTATATGATTATCCATTAATCGATGAATTGAGTGAATTATTGGAGGATTATATACAAACAAATAATATCCTAGTTGATGAGGAGTATTTGTTCCGTCGTGAAGATGAAACCATGGCAATGGCAACAAAAAAACTTAACTACTACCTTGAAAAAACAATCAAAAGCATAAACCGAACACTAGACCTCGACTATCCACGTATAACCACCAATGACTTAAGATTATTACGTGGAAAACACTTAGTACTAGACGGTGCAGACCTACATGTAGTAAACGAATTATACAATAACATTAACATTACATTAACACGTAAATACTTAGACTATGATGAATTATTAAAACAGAAATTCCCTTGTAATGATTTAAGAAGTGTCTTTGAAGACTGCACTGATTTAAATTTATTCCATGACGACCGCTTTGAAGACACTAGTATATTCACAGTCAGTTCAGAACACAATAGTACTGTTATTGAAATAGATTACACTATGGATGCTGTGCATATAATTAGTGATGAGGATGACCCATTAATACTGGAAATACAGGAAATACCAGTGAATGTTTTAATTAATAATTTAAGTAGGTTGAAACCGGGTGATTATAAGTATTTGGCTGGTTTAAGATTTATTAAGAATTAGAGTAGGTTATATTCTTTACCGCTTAGGAAAACATTTACAACAATAGTGAACTCCTGAGTAACACCACCATCATCACCCCGCCTATTATCACTACTATTTTTATTGATTATTAAACGATTCACCCTACTAGAATATAATTTTTTTAATTCCTTTGGGTTCGGTTTAATATAAGTCCCATGAACCATATTCTTACTCCGACCCTGCAACTCATCAATAGTCTCACTAGACAAACCAATATTACTTGCATGAAACTTCCGGAGTGTATGAGCACGGAAAAACCTGTACTTACCTTTAAACCCCCAACCTTGACTATCATTAATCTCCTGAAACCTTGCCAGTAATGTTGATGATGTAATGTCAAATAATTTATCACCAAACTTTAAACCCGGACGAGTTAACAAATACTCCACAATTTCATTACTAGCTTCAGGACTACAAAAAGTATAATAATACTTATCAGTTTTTAATCTTTTTAAGTAAATGGTGGGTATGATATCATCACGCCCCTTCAAAGTATGTAGTATCTCCTGCAAATTACCACCATTATGATAATCACGGCAACCATCAACAAACTGCTTAACAGTTAAACTTAATGTTTCCGCTTTAGCCGAACCACTACTAGACATGAACAATATTATACTGCGTACATCAATACTACTAATTTTTAAAGCAGTACGTATATGCTCCCGTGTAGGTAAATCATGATAATTAGTTTCATATAACTTCTCATACTTAGCATCAGGTAATGAGGGTATTTCTATATCGAAGTGTTTATAGAATGTTTTCACACGTGTGAAATAGCTTTTAACAGTGTTAGGTGAGTTACTGGTTTCCAGTAGGTAATTTCGGTAGTCTAATAGTCTTTTTTTGATTCGTCTTTCTTTTAATGGTGTATTGTTTTTTTCTTCTTTTGTTGCTTCTTTTATGAGTTCGTGTAGTGTTTGTTTTTGGTATTGTGTGTAGTGTGTTAGTGCTGATTCGTATCCTTGTGTGGTGGATGTTTTTACGTTTCTTTCTTGTATGAATTGTTGGAATAAATCATCATCAAACATAATATATATTATATATTAAGTATTATTTAATATTCACACAAATGTAAAAAAACATAAACCTATTAAAAAAAAATACAAAAAATATAAATACCATACAACAACATAAATTATAAACACCTAATATGAGTAAACTATAAAATGTATACTCAACAGGTAAAAATACCCAAAAAGAAAAAAAAATTAAATGAGAAGGTGATTATTTAATGACAAACAACAATAGCGACAGCTATCAATCAATAATGAACTTGCCGGTTAAAAACAAAATTGTTGTAAACTTTGGTGTTAAAAGATGATTACTACTCAAACATTTCCATGTGTTGTTTCAGGTAGAGTAACTCAAAGAGCAAAAACAATAATGGAACAAGAAGGATTTAATGTTAGGGATGCAGTTGAATGGTTTGTTGATTTTAGGGTTAGTGAAAAGAAAAGATTACTAGTGGATAAATCAATTTTAGGAAGAGAAATTAAAGAATTGGAATCTGAGTTAAAAAGAAAACAGGATGAGTATGATCTTGTTGTGAATAAACTTGAGGAGTTAAAAAAATGAATGCTGAATCTACTAAAAAGAAAGTGAGTATTAGTATTGATTCTGAAGTGTGGGAAGACGCTGGTAAGAAGATACCTAATCGTAGTGAATTCATTGAAAAGATTCTTAAGTATTATTTGGATAATGTGTGTATGGATGAACAATTAATAATTAAGAATATAGGTAAATTGAATGCGGAGTTATCTGTTTTAGAGACTAGGTTATTGAATATTCGTAAAAATCGTTTGTCTAAAATTGATGAAAAAGATATTTTTGAAGCACCTATGGTTACAATTAACAGGTTGCATGAGGGTTTGGGTGAGATTGGTAAAAATCAGATTGAGAAATTTGCTAAACAGTATGATGTTTCATATGATGAGTTGTTGGAGCATATTGAAAGTTTAGATTATAATATTGTTAATTATGCTGAGCCTAATAGGAATTTGAAATAATGGTCTTTGTTTACATTTATGTTTACATTTGTGCGAAGCTATTATGCAATTTTTGGTATGGATAGTATGGATGTATGGATTATC
>JAFRMD010000103.1 GCA_017430835.1 Methanosphaera sp. | reverse complement strand
TGACAGTTCCTTATATAGAAGTTGATGGTAGACTTATGGATTTTGCAGATGCAAATACTTGGATTAATCAACAATAATAAGGAGCGAATTAATAATGAATATTAATATTAGAACAAATAAAAATTTTGCAACACAATTAAACAAACTTGACCAAGAATATGGAGAAGAATTTAGAAGTCTTCAGGGACTTGATGAAGATAAATTAAGTTTTACAGATTTTATTAATAATTTTATAGATATTGATACAGTAGCAGATGCCTCTGTAGATGCAAGTTCAAATATTGCACAAAAAGATGTTGTAGTTCTTTTAAGCGAAATGTCAAAGCCACATCAAAAACTTTTAGCATTTCATAAATTATATTATGAGATACATAAAATGTATGGTTTTAAAGTGGCAAATGAAGCATTTGAAGCAATGTGGAATTATGCTATCTATATGCATGATTTTAATACTGCAACTTTTATAAGTTATTGTTTTGCATATGATATTAAAGATATAGTTGAGAAAGGTTTATTCTTTATTGATAACTATAATGCAAAACCCCCAAAGCATTTAGATAGTTTTGTACAAATACTTATGGAAGGTATTTGTTTCTTAGCACGTAGACAATCAGGTGCTGTAGGTTTGCCGAACCTTATACCATATTTATATTATTTTTGGAGCAGAGATGTAGCCAATGGTTATTATACTAAAGACCCAGAAACATATAAAAGACAACAAATTCAAGCTTTAATTTATAGATTGAATCAGCCATGGGTAAGGTCTGACCAATCAGCTTTTACTAATGTAAGTGTATTTGACCATCCATATTTCGAGGCTATATTTGGTGGTTCACAATTTCCAGATGGTAAATTTATGATTGATGAAGAGGAAGAAATAATACAGTTCCAAAAAGACTTTATTGATGTTATCAATGAAATCAGAGAAGAAAATGTATTTACATTTCCTGTACTTACAACTTCATTGCTTTATCAAAACAATAAATTTGTAGACGAAGATTTTGCCAAATGGTCTTGTGAAGCATCACGCAAATGGAATTTATTTAACTTCTTTACTGACAGTACAGTTAATAGTCTTAGTAATTGTTGTAGATTAAAGTCAGATGTAACAGACCTTTACTTTAATAGTATCGGTGGTACTGCGCTTAAGGTAGGTTCTGTTAAAGTGTCTACTATTAATATTGCAAGACTTGCATATGAAAATAAAAATAATAAAAATAAGTTTTTAGAAGCATTAAAAAACCTTACAGAACTTAATTTAAAAATACTTGATGCCCAAAGACATATTATTATGCGTAATGTTGAAAAAGGATTACTGCCTAATTTCAGTTCAGGACTTATTGATTTTGAACATTTATATTCTACTGTAGGTATTAATGGTATATATGAAACTATTAAAACATTTGGATATACATATGTAGATGAAATAGGTAATACTCATTATACGGATGATGCATATACATTAGGTAAAGAAATTTTTGAAACTATTCGTGGATGCATTGATGAATTTGTAAAAGATAAAAATTATAAAATTAATATTGAACAAATCCCAGGAGAACAATCGGCTGTTAAATTACAAAAAGCAGACACATTACTTTATCCACATAG
>JAFRMD010000015.1 GCA_017430835.1 Methanosphaera sp. | reverse complement strand
TAGGGTTAAAATTGACCCTATTTTTATAAAATAAGAATTAATTTTTTGTACTTTAATAAAAGACATTATGTATATGTCGTAATATATAAAAATAAGTTTAAAGAGTGCTCTTTTTAGAACTAATTTTCGAGTACCCTATATTAACAATGAAAAAAAAATTTTAAAATTGATTCTTTACTTAACTTTGAAAAAGAATTTAAAAATAGTTAAATGGGAGGACTTAATAGATTGTTAATCCGGATTTTCATAATAGCTAATTTATAATTTAAAACATATGTATAATAGTTTTTCCTAGTTAAACTATAAAAAAATATATAATGAGGATTTAATGAAATTAATCCTCAACTGTTCCCTCTTTTAATTTTTTTAGATTACCTTTAAGTATTCTGTAAATACTCTCGGCTCCAACAATTTCTCCCTCATCAATATTCCAGCTTGAAGGATACAGTATGAATGGTTTTGACTGGCTTCCTCCGGCTCCGCCATGACTTCCAACCAGTTCTTCAAATGCACAGACTTCATCATTTTCTTCATCATAAAAGCTGTTTACTAAAATATCCGGTGTGTATTTGAATGAAACATTTCTTTTAAGATGTCTTACAATATTTTTTCCAAATCCTTCAAGAGGATTTTCTCCAATGATTTCATCAGAATCCAAATAGTAAGTACCATTTTTACCAATTGCCATATTACCTTTTTCGGATGATTTGACAACTAAGAATCCTATATATTCATTGTTGACAATTCCCGGAATCAATTCAGGGAAGAATTTCTGTATCTCCTCATAGGTTAATCTATGACTCCACTGGGTTAAATATATCATTGCAAGATTTCCCGATGCAAGAACAATGACTTCTGAATCTCCCAGTTCTTTCTGTTCACTCTTGTCAATCAGATCATCATTCTTTTTTGAAAATGGAAGGAATGATTCTGTATAATGGTCTTCGTTTGATGTCATCTTTGCAAACATCTTCATATCAGCTGGAAGCAATGATTTTACAAAGTCTTCAAACGATTCTCCATATCTTTGCTTGAATGTTGCCCCATTTGTTTGTCCATGATCAGATTGAATGACAAACTGATATTTTCTCGGAGTGTATTTGTTTGTATTAATTAAACGTTTAATCTGCTTATCCATTCCCTCAAGTGCAAACCATGAATCTTCATCACGAACCCCTGAATGATGGGCTATTTCATCATAACCCAGATAAGTGGAATATGCAACGTCAATGTCTCCAACCATCATATCACCAATCAATGTTGACGTGTTGATTTCTCTCATAAATACATTGGTTGCAGCCCTTACAGGAATATATGCAATTCCACGTTTAATTCTTGGCTGAATATTTTTTATTCTGTGTTTTATTTGTGATATTATCTCCAGCAACATTTCAGCTAAAAACAATGAAATTATACGTGCAAAGTTACTTGGGTTTGAGAATACTGAAAACCATGCCTTATTGTATAATTTTCTAATGTTTAAAATTTTACTAAATGTAAATATGACATTATCAGTATCTCCAGAGAATAAATTGGATCTGCTTGCACCATTGTCTACCAATAATCCATTACCATCTGAAATTCTTGATTCTAATACTTTAACCTTACTTACTCCCGAACATTGCATCATTTGATTGTCATTTTCCTTTTCAATCCATCTGAATGCAGTGATGTCCTCATTGTTTCCATGTAAGATTCCCGCCTGACTTGCCCCTGTCTGTGAAGACAAATCCGTTTCCCACATTCTAAGATTATGGGTAGTGTCCATCATGGATTTAACTGTAGGCATAATGCCTTTATTGACAGCTTCAATCAACACATCATATGCAAGGCCGTCTATTTCAACGATAATCAATCCCGGATAATCTTTAATTTCATCTTTTCTTTTCTTTTCAGCATCCCTATAAACAGATCTATAATATGATCCCTCATCTTCAATAGTCAATAATGTAGATAAAAGTGTAGTTACAAAGGCCATGGATAGGGGTGCTAAGATTATTGCAGGTCCCTGAACTTCTATGCCGAAAAACGGTCCTATATTCTCCAATAGCAATCCATTTAAAATCAACGTTCCAATTCCAAATGTCAATACAAGAAATGGCATTAAAATTCTTGTTAATATTGGCCACAATAATGCATTAATAATACTCATAAATAATACGAATAAGATAATATCATCAAAAGCTTGTACGGTAACACCTAATTCAAAAAAACTAATCAGGTATATTCCAATCACATTTCCAATAAATATTATTAAACTTCTTCTAAATGATACTCTCGGGGGTTTTTCAAAACCGTGAATGTGTTTCATATGTCCCACCTTTTTCCTTTAATCGATAACTAAAGGTATTATTGATATTGTTGGCTACATAAAGCAACAAAAATATTTGAATGAATTGTTTATAATAATAACCTCTATGTTATCTATTTATCAAAACATATATTATAATCTTTTAATTTTACACTTCTACATTCAATATCTTAATTACTTCTGTGAATCATTTGGCAGTGTTTTTCAATAAGTATTGGGGTAATCCTTAATTAATTTTCATGTTTGAATGAGAATATGCAAGTATTACTTGGTATTAAATCATAAATAAACTCCCAATCCGATAAATAATATACAAATAGGCTTTGCTTGGATCTAATTAACCACATTTCTCTTTTTACCATCAAGATATGCCTTGAAGTTCTCGGTTATTTCATGTACAAGCCTTTTTCTTGCTTCAACGCTTGCCCATGCCATGTGTGGGGTTATCAATATATTCTTAGCTTCAAGCAGAGGATTGTTTTTATCCATGGGTTCGGTAAGTACAACATCCACACCTGCAGATAAGACTTTGCCACTGTTTAGGGCATCTGCCAGATCTGCCTCGTTTACAAGTCCGCCTCTTGATACGTTGATGAGTCTCACATTATCCTTCATCTTGTCAATGTTTTCTTTTCTGATTATTTCTTTCGTATCCTCTGTTAACGGGCAGTGTAGTGTGATGATGTCTGAGGTTGCAAATAGTTCATCCTTATCCGTAAAAATAATCCCTTCATCATCATATTTCTCTGGATGTGCCGTGTTTACAATAACGTTCATTCCAAAGCTTTTTGCTATTCGGGCTACCTTTCTGCCTATATTTCCATAGCCTATGATTCCAAGGGTCTTACCTGCTAGCTCCGTTATGGGTTCTAGCCAATAGCAGAATATTTCCGATTCAGTCCAATCTCCTTTCATGACACTTTTTGTATGAACTTCCAGATTGCATACCTGTTCGAGTATAAATGCCCATGTAAGCTGAACAACACTATCCGTGCTATAGGAGGGTACGTTTGTAACTGTTATATTTCTTTTTCTTGCAGCTTCGAGGTCAATGACATTGTATCCTGTTGCACATACCCCAACATATTTGATATTAGGGCATTTGTCAAATAATTCTTCATCCATTATCACCTTATTGTCAAATACAACCTCAGCTTCAGAGATATGTTCATACTTATTTTCTTCAGTCGTGTTTTCATAGACTGTAAGATCCAACAATTCGGATAGCTCATCCAAGGATATGTCTCCTCTGCTGATTGCCTTTTCTTCAAGAAATACTCCTTTCATCTTCATGTTATCATCTTCAATATCTTTGATATAATATAATTATATTTATGATTTGATATTATTTAATCATCTGGCTTAATAAACAAAAACAGAACATTGTAAGCATATTTAGAAAGAATTCCAAAAATAAATAATGACGTAAGAAGTGTTGATTTGAAAATCTTGATTATAAATATGTTAACAATTATGTCGGAAAATAAACAACAATGTGTAAAACCAATTAAAACAAGATTGAAAGTGATTATACGCTAAAATTGAAAACGAAAAACACAGCTTATCAATGCAACTATTACCAATACATATAAAAGAAAAACAACACATCAATCATGCAACAATCATGAAAATATTTATTAACCATGAAAATATTTAAGATTTATTTGTTTATCAAGTTCTTTGTTTTCAATAAAGTGTAATTTCAAAAAAAATAGGCAGTGTTCAGAATCTTACTGATAAAACATAGTTGTATTACATTTATATTTATTAATAATACTTATTTTTTTATTTACAGTTGAAATTGACCTTCATTAATTTTTTACAGAACTGTAAATCGTTTTTTATTTTCTTGTACTAAATTAATAGTTGCTATTATTATATTATTATCATAGTTTTAATGTGTTATTTATTTTAAGGAGAACAACCATTAAATGCAGTA
>JAFRMD010000102.1 GCA_017430835.1 Methanosphaera sp. | reverse complement strand
GTATCCTCTTTCACAGTAGAAATATCATCATTGTTATTATTTTCTACTTTTTTATTAATGGAAGATGCATTAACTCGAACATCTTCTACTTTTGTTTTACTTTCAATTTTCTTAGTTATATTTTTTTTAACTTTTTGTTCATCAGTCTTATTTGCTACTTGTTTGGTTGATTCCTTAGCTTTACTTGTTGTCTTAGTATCAGCAGCTTTAATAGATTTTTTAGTTACAGCAGAATTTTTCACAACTTTTGTTGTGTCCTTTGTAACTTTTTTTGCAGGAGTACTAGTTGAATCATCAACATCTGCTGCTACTGCCACTGACATACCAACAATTAACAAAGCTATGAAAACAATGATATATTTTGATTTGATCAAAAAAAATCACTCTCCACATTATTATTCATTTTGAAAATTGTTATTTGTTAGTATAATGAAAAAAAATCTAGTAGTTATTGTTGTATTAAATAATTTTTTATAATTGTTAAACTGTTTTTTGTAGATTTCTTCATTATTTATAAAATAACTTAATAATTAGAAAAACAAGAACAAAAAATTGTATAATAATCGAGTTATATCATTTATACAATTAGAATAAATATTGGAATGTAATTATCTACATGCCAATAATACATAGTTACATTCCAATAAAGTTCTAATTAATCAAACAATTATTAAGTTATATAATAGTATGCCCCCCCCCCCACTAATAAAGTTAACTATTTTTAAATTCAATCAAAATTTAATAAATAATAAAAATAAAACTATAAAAAACAAGGCACAATATATTATTCAAAAATAATCATGAATAATATTTAAAAACATAAAATGAAACAAAAAAAATGAGTGTCAAATAAGAAAAAAATAGGAAACCAATTCTATTCATATTTTAATATCCATTCTGATGATGAAAAACAAAAAAAACACAGAGAACACAATTAAACATACTAAAAGTACACAATCCATAATAAAAAAAAATAATATTTTGAAGGAGTAATATAAACCTTCAATTCTTCTTAAACCTTAAACTTAACAGATAACTTAGCATTATTAAAAGCCTTAGTAGCACTGCTAGTAATTAAGAGTTTATGTTTGCCCTTTTTAAGAGCTTTTTTAAATGATAAACTTATTTTACCATTCTTTATTACCTTGTTTTTAAGCACTACTTTACCATCAACTTTTACCGTTACCTTAACATTTTTGTTTAATATTTTCTTGGTTGCATCCTTGATTGTTGCTTTTATCGTTGTTTTCTTGTTTTTATATGTTATTTTTGTTTTCTTGATTGTTGGCGTGGTCTTGGTTACTTTGAATTTACCTGTAGCAGTTGCTTTGTAGTAGTATTTTGATGAGTAGGTGGTTGTTGCCGTTATTGTCTGTGCATCACATCCTCTTGGTACTGTGTATGTGACTGTTGCTTTACCATTTTTAACCTTGGCATTTATTGATTTGCCGTTTACTTTAATGGTTATTGTGTCTGTTAAACCCGTCTTGGTGTTGGCATCAGTAAGTTTAACTGTGAATGTTACTTTCTCACCTGCCTTAATACTATTCTTATTTGGTGTTATTGTTATTTTTGCTGTGCCTTTGTTGACTGTTATTTGTTTAGTTTGTGATATTGTTATGCTTTTGTAATTACTGTTTCCAGTGTATGTTGTTAAGATGGTTACTGGGCCATTTACTTTAGGATTGATTTTTATACTGAATTTACCAACACTATCCGTTTTTCATGTATATGTTTCTTTGTACCCATTAGTATTAGTTATGTTGATGGTTATTTTCTGATTAGCAAAACCAGTATTATTGGCAGTTAAAGTACCAGTTATGATGGTTTCTTTTCCTTCAAATAATTTTGTAGGAATGGTTAAACCTGTTATTTGTGTGTTAATTTCCTTTTGCTTAACTGTAACTTGTATAGTTTTATCAGCAGCACTTGTATATTTGTTGTTTCCTTTGTATGATATGGTTATTGTTGCTGTTCCTTTGCTAAGACCTATAATTTTATCATTCACTACTTTAGCAACAGTTACATTGTTTGAAGTGTATGTTAATGTACCTGCACTTGCCGGGTTTAGACTTGCACCAGCATCTACATCATCATTTGCATTTAACGTAATCTTGTTATTTTTAATACTGATTGTGGTGCTTATTTTACTAACCTTTACTGTTACGGTGGTTGAGTTTTCAGCATAAATTGTATTGTCGCCAACTTTAAGTGTAATGGTGGCAGTACCTTCACCAATAGCCTTAACAATGCCCGTATTAGTAACAGTTACAATAGACTCATCATTGGATGTGAAACTAACAGGTAAACCAGTAGGATTGGCAGTTGCCTTTAAATTTAAAGTATCATCAATTTCCAAATCCAAAGTATTACTGTTAACACTAACACTTGTAGGCATTAGTTTAACTGTAACAAGGACTGTTT
>JAFRMD010000101.1 GCA_017430835.1 Methanosphaera sp. | reverse complement strand
AGTATTTATAATTTAAGGTTAAAATTGACCCTATTTTTATAAATTAGTACTTAATTTTTTGTACCTTATTAAATGACAACATATATATGTTGTAATTTGTAAAAATAAGCTTAATGAGTACTTATTTTAAAACTATTTTTCTAGTACCCTATTTAAAAATATAGAATTATAGGCTAAAATTATCATTAATTAATTTATGTGTAACAAATATTTTTAAATTTTAGCTTAGACTATCATTGTTGTATTAAAATAGGATAATAATTTTTATTGAAGTTTTATTCAAAAATAAAAAGAGTAGGGGAGTTGAATTAGAGATATACATAATTTTTTATCATAGCCATTCTTTAATTTACTGTGTTATTGTTAATTTAGTGTTTGCATTTGATTGTTCGTAAATTTTTGTACTTCCTGAAACAATTGATAAAGTATATGTTCCTTTTTTAAGTTTACTTGGTATTTTAATGTTTATCTTACCATTTTTAACTGTTTTCTCACTAATATATGTTTTACCGCCAATTTTAATTGAAACTTTAGTTTTCGATTTTATTTGTTTATTTTTTTCATCAGTAATTTTAGCTTTTACTGTGAATGTACTGCTACTTGTAGTGATTGGTTTTACATTAATTTTTGTAGGAATTTTTTCTATTATAAGATCGGTTGTTTTTTGAACACGTTTATATTTAACTGAAGAATAAACTGCTGTTATTTTATAAACTTTTGATGTTTTACCGGCAATATTGTATTTCAATGTTGCAATTCCATTCTTAATTTTTGCAACTCCAATTGTTTTACTGTTTATCTTAAATTGTACTTTTCCAGTTTTAATATTACTTCCATCTTTATCTTTGACGATAACTTTTAATGCAACTGTTTTTTCTGCCTTTGTGGTAATGTTTTTAGTTGGGAACTTTATAGTAGCTTCTCGTTTAACCAGTAAAAGTTTTGCAGTATTACTGCTGGCTGACTGATACTTGGCAGTGCCACCATAAACAGCATTCAAATCAGAATTTTTATTATATAGTCCTTTATTTGGAGTAATAGTAACTTTTGCTACTCCTTTCTTAACGTTAACATAGATTACTTTACCTTTACTATTTTGTACTGATTTAAGGTTTATTTTAAACACTACTTTTCCATCATTTACTGGTTTACCGTTTTTGTCTTTTACTGTAGCTTCTAATGTAACTTTATCACCATTATTGATTTTCTTAGATTTGACAACGATCGTGGTTTTGGTTTTTAAATAAGGTTTTACCGTAATTTTCGTTGTTTTGTTAATTGAAGTATTATTTTCATCACCAGCAAATATTACAGTTACATTAAATGTTCCATTATTTACTGTTTTGTAGTTGTAGGAGTATTGACCGTTGTTATCTGTAGTTACTTTAGCTATTACTTTGCCATCAAATATTATGTTAATTTGTGCTTTTATGATTGGTTTATTGTCTTTATTTGTTAATTTTCCAGTGATTTTTGTTGTTTTGTTTACAGTCGTGTTTGTAGCTTTAATGCTTATGCTTGTTGCTATTTTTTTAACAATGAAGTAACTATTGTTAAAACAATTCTGATATTTATCATTTCCTTCAAAGAATACTGATATATGATTTTCTCCAATAAGTTTGGCAGTATATTTATATGTGAATTGTCCATTTTTATCTGTGGTGACATTTACTTTTTCTTTATCGATACATAATGTTACAGGTTGATTTGTCATAACATTATTGTTTGCATCTGTTAATTTACCAGTTATTGTTGTTGCCTTGTTTATAAATGTATCATCTGCTTTAACAGTTATAACAGTACCTATCTTATTTACAATAAAGGTTGTACTATTTGAATTTGAAGTGTAATATTCATTTCCATCATATATAACTATGATAAAGTTTTTTCCAGCATTTATTGTTTTATACTGAATGTTGCAATTTCCATTATTGTCTGTTTTTAAGTCGTATTTATTATCATCAACAAAGATAGTAATGTTAACATCTTTTATAGGTTTTGAATCGTCATCATAGAATTTAATGTTTATATTAACTTTTTCTCCGAGATTAACATTATTGTTCACTGTTATAATGCTATAACTTTCTCTTTTAATTACATTAAATGTTGTATTATTACTTACGCTTTGTAATAGTGGCGCATTACTTAATTTAACTAGAACATCCTGTAAGCCAACTACTTCAGTTTTATATGTAAAAATGTATTCTCCATTCTCATCAGTAATGGTTTTGTTTATAAATGTTCCATTAATGTATAATTCAATTTCAAAGTTAGGTAATACTTTTTCATCACCATTATTCTTGTAATAATATAGTTTACCACTAATATTTGTTTCTTCTAAAACTTTAACATCTTCTGCTTTGACTGATAGTGTTAGGTTTTGTGGGACGGAAAGATAGAATGTATTATTATAGAACCTGCCGTCCATGTAATAACTTGAGGTATCAAGTTCTGTTAATACCATTTTTATCATATATGCATCCGCGTTAATAACATAATCCGGTATATAAATTATATTATAATCATCTTCTGAAACCATTAATGTATAGTTTCTTCCTTCTGGATTTTCATCATCGGAAATTGTTACATTTGCCCAGTCTGGAATAAAGTTATCCTGACAATTTAAATAGATTTTATCATTTTTAATAACAAAATTTATTGGTGCATTATCTATGAAAATGCTATTATTTACATAAATGTATTTAGGATAGTCAGTATATATTGATCCTCCAATTACGTCATAATTATCATCATATTTGGTTGATTCTGCAGTATTTGAAATGAATTCAGTATTATCAACGTATAAGTATGATTGAGTAAATATTGCACCTCCACAAACATATACTTCTTCGGTTGATGATGTATTTACCCTATTGGAATGGAATTTACTGTTATTAATTGTTAATTCTGAATTAGCATATATGGCTCCTCCCATACTGATAGCTTCATCACTTCCAGTATTATGTGCTATGTTTGAGATAAATTCAGTATTGTTAATGTAAGAATAGCCTTGAAGGTATAATGCTCCACCATATGAATCACTTTCACTAGTAAACAGTTCATTAGATTCAAATATGGAATTTACTATGGAAATATCATAATTTGCATATATTGCTCCACCATTTATTGTATATTCACCATAGATTTTGTTTGAAATAAATTCACAATTATCTATTAAAGTTTCCCCTTCACAATAAACTGCTCCACCGTTCAAACTGTAAGTACCTTTAAATGAATTATCTTTAAATAATGTGTTAGTTATATTAAGTTCTCCACCAGCATAGATAACTCCACCATTATAATCCTGATATATTTGAATATTGTTAGAAATAAAATTGGAGTTATTAATTGATAAAACATCACAGGTATAGATTATTCCACCATTATAATAAGAAACTTCCTTATTAAATACTCCATTATTAGTAAAGTTAGAATTATTTATCGTTATATTTGATATAACATACACAGTTATTGATCTGCCATCAATATAATTTCTAAAGCTTGTTGGTTCAGCATATAATACTGCACCACTTCCACTAGCATTGTTACCGTCAAAATTGGAATTTTCTATAAATATGTTTTCTCCCTCAGTATAGATTGCACCACCCTCACATGAATAGTCTCTATATTCTACCTTGTTGTTAGTAAAATTTGTATGGTTAATAATTACTAAATCCTGATAATATTCATAATAATCGTTGTAGGATTCATAGATATACTTATAATATAGAATACTTGCAATAGCTCCACCATGATATCCTGCACAATTCTCATCAAATAGTGAATAATCTACTGATAAATTTCCACCATAATTATAAATTGCTCCCCCTTGACATTCACATTCAGGTATTTTGTTCTTAATGAATTTAGAATTGTTCACTGATAAATTAGCTAACTCATTAAATATTGCACCACCTTCAAATTCATCCATAGTATTACCATTTTCTATAAAACTTGAATTATCAATAATTAAAACATTTTTATAATTATTAATAGCAGTTCCATAATTTTTAGTAAAATTTACATTATTGATATATGTTGTACCAGTACTGCCAATCCTAAGAGCTCCATAAGAACCCATATATTCCTCTTCACCATCAATAGGAGGAATTCCATTTTCATCAAATACGGAATTACTTATTTTAATATTTACTTTATAAAAATCTTCATCATCATTAGGATATGTTGATACTGCTGCTCCATACATAGCTTTGTTTATTTTAAATGATGATTTATCTACTGTTATATTGGTGTTTATAGCAAAAATTGCACCACCATAACTATGATAGTACGAATAAGGGTCTGATTCATCATTAGACATAAAACTATTATTTAAAAATGTTGAATTTACTACATTTAATGTAGAATCTTTAAGAAACAATGCTCCACCATAATAATAAAAATAATCATTTTCGGTTAATATGTAATTATCATTAAAATCAGAATCAATTATGTTAACATTTGATTCTATAGCACTAACTGCATCACCATGAGGATTTGTTGATGAAAATTCAGGTGTTAAAGCATTTTTATTAAATTTAACATTATTTAAAGTTAAATTTGAATTCTTTACAGATATAGCACCACCAGAAACACTAGTATCATCACCGATATTTTTACAATTACTTATTGTTAATTTGTTAATTGTAATATTGCTTGGATGATTAACAATCAGGAACTTATTTTCACCATTACCATCAATTGTTTTTGAATTACCGTTAATTACAAGCTTTTTAATATTATCGTTTAATGTGATAGTTTGAGTGATTTGGTATTTGTTTTCCCCATCTAATGTTACTGTAACGTCATTATTCTCATTACTTGTTAAAGTATTGTACAATTCCTGGTAATTACTCACTGTTTTTTCTGTTGCTGTCTTAACATTCTTTTTATTAGTTTTCTTAATGTTATTTTTTTCATTTGTAACCTTTTTTGTTACATTGCTTTGTTTATCCTTTGAATTAGTCTTGGTATTTATTGTATTGGAAGTTTTTTTAACTTCTTTTTGGGAAATTTTCTTAACAGTATCAGTATTATTTTCATGAGCTGACACTACTGATAATCCCACAATTAAAAAGATTACTAGACCAACAAAGAATAATTTCTTTTTAGAAATCAAAATAATTACTCCTTATATTATTTTAGTTTTATTACCCCTAATGTATTACAAACTTTTAAAATAATAATAATTTATATGAATACGGGATAACTGTATTATTTTTTGTTTAATAACTTATAAAATATTTACTTTTTAAATTATCAATCTAAAAA
This sequence comes from Methanosphaera sp., assembly GCA_017430835.1. Next base: position 9,741 of record JAFRMD010000101.1, on the reverse strand, counting down.
TAAATAAAACATCATTAGTAAAACAGGTTATTTCTAAATATAATTGATTTTTATGTTTTATGATTCAATTTAATTATGTTTTATTCATGTTAATATTTTTATAGTCATAATAAGATTTTTTTAATAAATTGACTAATACAGTCTTATACTATGAAAAGGATAATAAGAATAATAGGAAGATTGTTATTTTATGAAAGCCAGACCACCATTAGATGAAAACTTAGATAGTAAAACATTTAAGGAATACTACTACTTAAAAGAAGAACTTGTTGATTTTTGTAGGAAAAATGGTTTACAAACAACAGGAAACAAGGATGAATTAACTGAAAGGATTATATGCTATTTAGATACTGGTGAAAAAAGCATTAAAAGACATGAAAGTAGAAAAACATTGGATATTGGTGAAATTACTCCAGAGAGTATTATTGAAAAGAATCTGGTTTGTTCACAGAAACATAGAAACTTCTATAAAAAGCATATAGGTAAAAGTTTTACATTTAATGTAGCATTTCAAAAATGGTTAAAAAGCAATTCAGGAAAAACATACAAAGAATCCATTGATGCATATTACCAAATCATTGAAGATAAAAAGAAAAACAAAACAGAAATAGGGAAACAATTTGAATATAATACGTACATTAGGGATTTCTTTGAAGATAACAAAGACAAGACCTTAAAAGATGCAATAAAATGTTGGAATTATAAGAAGAATCTTAAGGGACATAACAAATATGAAAAAGAGGATTTGAAAGCACTATCCAAGTAATTAGAAATAAAATTGTCAAAAATGATCCAGACAATCGTCTTCGATACACTTCAGTTATAAGGTAACTGATGAAGATGTATTAATTGATGTTTATAATGATATTGGAGGTGGGATACTTAAAGCTGCTCTGAGAAGAATTTCAAATCAGGATTTCCTAAAAAGTGTTGCTGGAGACACTTCAATAAATTATGAATTTAGAAGGGAAGCAATTTGTCAGATTACAGATAGGGATTCTTACAATATCTTGCACAACAAGATGATAGGCCAGTGTATCGTGACAGTGAAGATCATGACATTTATGCTGTGCGTACATCATGTAACAGTAGACTAAGGAAATTATGATATAAATATTAAAATCCAATTATTTCCTTGAATAATCAATTATTTCTCAATTTTAATTCTTCAATTCTTTTTTCAATTAACTCACAACAGTAATAATCCTCTTCATAATCGAATAAACTCTCTAATAATTCAATATCCTTTATTTCTTCTATTGCTACTTTACGTACTCGCCAATTAACATCATATTTTGCAACATATAATACAATATCCATGTTTCTTACTTGTTTAATGCAATAGCTTCGAACTAATACATACTCATCATTTCGTGATAGGTAAACCAATACATCCTGATTATCTACGTGTTTAACTGCTTCTCTTCGTACCATATAATCTTTATCATATAAAGCTGCCTTTTCAATTGTTTTCTTATTTCTAAGATTATCGTTTCTTAGTGCTTCACAACGTACATGCCAATCATGATGATTTTTAACTAAGTTTATTAGATTATCTTCTTTTTTAAGTTTACTTACTGCAGTACTTCTTATCTCATATCCGTTACATTCATTGATAAGTTTTAATAGTTTCTTTTCATTTCTGAAGTTATTATTTTTTACAGCATCCAATCGATTTGAATTTCTTTCATGATTTAGAGCTATATCTAATAAAACATTTTCATCCTTTATATGTTTAATGGAATTTCCCATATTATACTCTTTAATATGGTAATTTTTTTTACCCCATCTTTTGAAGGATTTCTTATGAATTGGATAGTAACCGTTTTTAGCCTTGAATCTGAACTTTTTTAACTTTAATTTTCCTTGACTTTTTTGACTCATTCTACCACCAGCCTTATAATACCCATTTTTTTGAAAGCTAAAAACAATAAATATCTAATCTTCATTCAAAAGTTCCAATTGTCTATATCTGCTCATTTTATTAATTTCTTTTAATCTTTTCTCTGCTACATTATTTATATTCTGACAGAAATAATAATTTTTATGTATGTAGTTGTCTCTTATTTCCATTAAGACATTTTTATTCTTTATTCTTTCTGTTGCGTAAAGAACTAATTTCCAATCATTCTCATGTAATGCAACATCAATAAGAATATCTTGTCTTGTAATCTTTTTCAGTGCAGAAAAACGTACTTCACTTGAATGGTCATATTTTAAAAAGTCTATTAATATTTCTTCATCTTTCAAATTTGGATTTGATATGGCAGATGCTCTAATATTTTTATTTATTGAACTTTTGGCTATGTAAATTAAAATTTTTTCATCTGTAATATTGTTTATAGCTGTTATTTTTGCATCTATATTATAGTTTGAATTAAATATTATATTTTTTAGTACTTCTTGATTATTGATTTCCTTTATTAGTTTTTTAGTTACAAATTTATTTGGTTCATTTTCTAGTATTACAGTTAACTTTTCTGTATCTTTAATGTTTTTAGCTGCAACTATTCTCATATCGTAATCTTTATGATTTAATGCAATGTTGTATAGAAATTTTTCATCGGTTATTCTTTTTAATGTTTCCTTTTGTATTCCAGAATCTTTTATGGATTGGAATACTTTCATTAATATCTTTTGATTGTTTATTTTTCTCATTGCATTTAGTGATACATAGTAAGATTTATCATTTTTTGCTACTTTTGCCAATATTCTTTCATTTGTTAAATTTGGATTATTCACTGCAGCTTGACGACAATATTTTCCATCAGCATTTATTGCAATGTATTCTAAAAATTTAGAATTTGTAACATATTTAATAGCAAGGGTTCTGATAGGGTTGTCAGTAAAAACTGTGTAATGATTATATGATTTAGGAATAGAAAAACCTTTTCTTATTATTTGTTCTAGTATTTCCTGGTTTTGGATTAATTTGCGTTCTATTTTGCGTAGTTTTCTAGTACTGTATCGTTCACTATGTACAATAATCAATAATTCTATTGCTTCCTGTATCTTCATAGAACCATGCCCCCATATTTTTTAATGAATATATGAAAGCATACAAACATTAGTTATTGGTTATAATAAATATTCTTTCTAAAAATGAGTTTTTTAATGTTTTGGTGGTTAGTCTCATGTATTTTCTTTAGAATCTGCTTTCATATATCTCCACCTGTAAAATTATTAGTTTTCATTTCTTTCATCTCTCCATTAGTAAGTTTATTTTAAGTTTTTCTTACTTCTTGTATTATAGTTTTTAATTGAATTTATATAAATAGTTTAAAGTATTTGCTTTAATTAAGAAATGATATTAAAATTTTAAAAAATTAGTAAAATGGGAGGTCATATAAAGAATTGATTAATTTTTAATTATCATCAATCCTACTTCATCACATAATCCTGGCAAGTTTTTAAATGTTGTTTTGTTGAGGGTTTTATGTGAATCCGGTAGTTCATCCCATGGAACTAAATTAGGATTGATTTTAAGTTCATCATTTCTTTCTTTACCATATTTCCATCCTAAGTTTATTCTAAGCTTGCACCATGCTTCATGTTCTCTTTTTCCCATGTATTCTAATACATCTTCATCCAGTTCTTCTACTACTTCACCTTTACTATCTTTGGATACTACATCATATTTAAGTTCCCCTAAGATTTTAACTAGGAAATCTGCTTGTTTATAATTGGAATATTTAATATATTCTGGTAATTTGTCAAAATCTCCTGCTTTGCTTGATTTGTTATAGAACTCGTGCATTTTAAATGTCAATAACCTTACCTTAGTTCTAACAATTTTTAAATCTATACTTTCAACAAGTGATGGTATGTTTTTTACCGCATCAATATCATACTGTTGTATTTCAGGAGTTAATTCATCCCATGGAACTATATAAGGAGAAATTAAATTATCTACATCTTTCTTTTCACCATATTTCCAACCCATACCTATTCTTTCTTCACACCATTCATCGTGTTCTTCTATTGCCAAGTCAATGATTTCATCCTCTGTGAATTCGGTTATAGCATCTCTGGAATCACTTTTTAATGCTATTTCACAGCCTATCATACTTAATTTCTTTGGTATGGATCTTGCCTGTCTTACACTTGAAAGTATAAAGCTTGGAGGTATTTCATCAAATTCCTTTAAATTGTCGAATTTCTCCTGTAGTTCAGGTGTCATTTCATCATTTTCTTTAGCTTTATTGTAATCATTTGTTACGGTTTCGATATACTGTTTGTTATGTATTGCAAGAGCTAATTTTTCCACATTTCTTAGCAATATATCGGGGGATTGTGTTTCTGCTTTAACTATTTCACGCATTACATTGTCCTGTTCTACTACTGTTGTAATTGTTAAATTATTATTAAATATGCTTGTGATGTTAAGAACTTCTCGTAGGAAATTTTCTTTATCTTCTGAAAATCCTAATCCCATAGATCCGCTATGAACGATATATGTGAGATTTAATTTATTGTTGTCTATATCAATTTCCAATTCATTGACACGGCTTTTTTGTCTATCTAGTACGCCAAATGGTTGTCGGTTCCATTCCTGTAATTCATCACATAATATTAAAAGGTAGGACAATGGACTTTTTGTTGGATCCATATCTTTCAGACCAAATTTTTTCATTAATACATTTCTGTAATAATTATGTAATACAATTGCAGTTGCACTATCTACTATTGGATAGAAGAAGAAATCATAGTCTTTTGCATATTTTTGTACAAGGAATCCATATGAATTAAGTATTAATATTGCACTGAAGAATCCATGGTCAATAAAACCACCATCGCCCATAATATCTACGAAGTTGTTGAGATGTTTTGTCAATTCATTACCGTCAATTTCTGGAAAATCAAGTATTATCTTATTTGCCATTATGTCAGTTGGTTTGTATAAGTCTAGGAATTTTGATTCAGGATACTGTTTTCTGTATTTGTCTGTGAAGTCTGTTTCAAGTTTAATAATGGTATTAAATTCATCGAAATCCTTAAAGTCTATTGCAGTATCGGCTTCGTATGCATTTGATATTGATTTGATTCCATCATTAAGGAATTTTTTCATTTGTTTTCCTATGATTTCTACAGGATATCCTATATCGTGGAATAATGCAGCTATTCCCCAACGGTAAAGGAATTCTTCATTGCTAAATTTACCGTCTATTCTGTAGTATTTTTTGTAAGGGCTTTCCAATACATAATTTTTAAATGTATCTCTATATGTTTTGTTTTGTGAATATATTGCCAGACCTAAAAGAAATACATTTACTGAATGAACAAAATGATCTCTTTGCTTGTCTATCAAATCTCCAGTGTTTTCTTCATATTTTTTCATTATCTGAACTAAATCCAGGATAGTGTTTGGTTCATTGGTTAATGTTTTAGTATCACTTTTGCTTGATTCAGATTTATCTTCAGGGGTAATTTGATAAATCGTTAGAAATGTTTGATATATTTCAAAGGCATTATATGGATTTTCGTTTTTTAAGAAAACATCAATTCCTGCTTTTAAAAGCTTTTTATAGTCATGATGATTCTTATAGTCATCATATAATGTTAAATTATCAAAAAATTCATCTACATATTGTTTTAAGTTACTTGCGGACATTTTCAGCACTCCTTGAAAAATGATTAAACTATTTAGTTAATTAATTATATTTATTATTTAGTTATTATTCCTTTTTATGAAAATTATCATTCCAGATATTTTAGAAAATTCATCAAATCTTGTAATTCTTCTATATTTTTACTTAAGTCAATATCCAGATATGCTTTTTTATCTGTTTGAAAACTAGAAGATACTATTAACTGTTTTCCAAAGATTTCATATCTGTTAACGGGATTATGTCCTATTATCATATAATTGCTTCCTATAATTTTTAGGAATTTTGAAATATCAGTTGTATCATAATTTACTTTATAGCGATTCCATAGAAAATCATATAAGTAATTGTTTTCATAATCATCTGAAAATATCGTTTTAAAGTCATCCATTGAATTAATTCTTTTTGAAGGTCCAGCATGAGATATGAACAGGCCATTATCAGTTTTAATGAAATATGGCAAAGATTTAAAAAATTTTATATAATTGTCTAATGTAGGTTGAAGATTACCTTTTCTAGACTTAATCAATTTTTCAAATGTTAATCTTTGATTGTTCATATTCTTATAAATATCAGTACCTGTTATATGAGCCCATTCATGATTACCCAATAATACATGAAAGTTAGAGTAGCTTTTACTTTTTGCTATTACATCATCCATTATTTCAATTGAATAATCCATTGAATTAGATGAATGAATAAGATCTCCAGCAAAAACTATATGACAATCTTCATCACAAAAATCCCATAACTCCAAGTACTTCATGTAATCTTGATAGTTTCCATGCAAGTCAGTTACCACAATTAATCTACCATAATCGGGCAATTGTAGTAATTTATCATTATACATTAAAATCAACACTCAATCTTCATTCATTGTTTTATCCAATACTTTCATAACTATATTCAAATCATCTGAATAATAGAAATCAAAAAATCCATCATTTTTATAATCATTTAAAACAGTTGTTGAACCGTTATCAGATCTCCTATTGTTACAATTTGGATTCTTCTCTTCAAGATATTCATCCTCGGAAAATATTATGTCCATTAAATCAGAAACCTGGTTAATATCTAAAATGGATAATCCATATGAATCAATTAATCCATTACAGTCATTAAAGATCTTTTTCATACTCTTAACATTAGTCAAATCCCAATTTATTATTGGAGATATATCCTCTAAATTAGAACAATTCTCAAACAATCTAGTCATATTTTCCACATTACTAGTATTAAATGATATTAAAGAATTAATGTTTTCTAAATTATTACAATCACGAAACATAGCTTCCATGTCAATAAGACTTGAAGTATTCCAACTTTTTAAGGCATTTAATGAAGATAGTAAACTGCAGTTTTCAAACATATAACTCATATCAGTTACATTACTTACATTCCAGGATTCCAGTGCATCCAATGATTTTAACAAACTGCAATCATGAAACATGGAATTCATATCCCTGACACTACTTACATCCCAGTTTTTCAATGAATTCAAATCATCAAATAGGTTACAATTCTTAAACAAGGCATGCATATCCTGTACTTTACTTACATCCCAACTGTCTAATCCAACAATGGTGGATAAATTGTAGCAAGAATAGAACATGTAACTAATATCTAAGACATTTTCATTAAAATTCTTTGTAACAATAGCTTTTACATTAGGATAGTTATATTTTCTAGAAAGATTAGAGCAATCTTCTAGGTTTTCACTAATGAATAATACCTCTTCATCATTACTAATAGAATCATAAGAAGTTAGATTACTTCCATCATTTAATATTATTAGAACATCATATTCTCCTAATTCATAAATATTGCTTGTAGTAGTATTATATTTCTCAAATTCTTTAAGATCATTATTATAATAATGTTTAGATTCATCTACATTTTTTTTCATCTTATTTACTCTTAATCATTTAAAATAGAATTCTATAATAATAATATTATTATAATAACATAAGTATTTAAACTAATTAAAGCAATCCCTTTACTCATTTTAATAAACTAAATTTACATAATAAAAACTAATGAATGATTATAAAAATTAAAAAAAACAGCAGATGATTAATATGAAAAGCTCAAACATTATAGAAAGTTTCAAATATGCTATTACAGGAATAAAAGATTCGTTTGAAGAAAGAAATATTAAAATACAATTTATTATGATGCTATTGGTCATTATCACAGGAATAATTGTTAAAATAGATATCATCGAATGGATAATTTGTTTCGTCTTATTTACATTGGTTATAAGTGGAGAATTATTTAACAGTGCAATAGAAAATGCTGTTGATTTCACTGAAAAAAATAGAAATGATAGTGAAAGATTTGGAACAGATGAAAATGCTAGAAAAGCAAAGGACATATCTGCAGGAGCTGTACTGGTATTATCAATAGGCTCAGCAATAATAGGAATGATCATATTCATACCAAAAATCTTGCCATTAATTTTATGACTAAAGCTTAGTCATAGAATATCTTTAAAGTAGTAATAGTCAAATTATCACAAATAATAATTTCAGCATTATTGACTATATTAATGTAACTTTTTTTTTATCTTATCCTGGTATGGAATAACCTACAGATTCATCTTGTCATAGAATTGTCTTAATGATTTCTATTGATGCCTTTGATTTTGCTTTTCATGTTTTCACTTCATTCATGGCATTAAAAATGCATGATTTTTTCACTGTTAACATCTATCAGATTATTATTGCTGTTGGTTGCTGTATTCAAGCAGTCTTCCGACATGACGAGTTTCAAAGAACATATCTTTTTTAACTATGACTATAATAACTGTAAGCACTGTTATTACTATAGTCTCCAGACATTTTGTCTCTGGTGTAATCGCTATTTTCTCCTGCATGAAATTGACGAAGAAATGGAATATCATGCAAGCTAATATCGAACGGTCGCTTTCAAGATAGACCCAAGTAATGACAAATCCCATAGGGATTCCGCTCACAAAAAAGTTAATCACATAAAGAGGATTCACCATAAGTCCTGCCTGATATGTTCCATGAATAAAGATTAAAGGAAAATGCCAGAAAGACCATAGCACTCCAAAAATCATGGATTCCCAAAACCAATTCATATAGTTACCAATCGAATCCTCACAGTATCCTTTCCATCCTACTTCCTCAATTATAGAAGCAATAGTAATGGTAATAAATGCTCCGGCTATCCCAACACCAGTGAAAGAAAAGCTTTCAGTAAAGGCAAACTGGCTTAGTGACTGTCCAAAGAATAGCGACAACATAATGGAACATACTATTACAATCGCAAATACAATCACAGCCCACACTACATTTAGCCATTTAACTTTATAAAATCCGATAATCTTATTCTTAAAGTCTTGCTTAAGTGCATCAGATCCTGATGCCATAATGAAAACTGTTGACACTATAGCTGGAGCCATAAGGCCTACCAGCATGAGTAATGGGCTGATGCTTTCTGGTAAAAAGATTGCTGGAATCCAAAATATCCAGGTAAAAAGATATGCCAGTGCAAAAAAGAGAACTGGTTTATATTTGTATTGTTCTGTATTGTTCATTTGACCTCCTCCATATCATTTTTATCAATCATGTTGTAAATGAAATTCATCATTCCGTTTTCTGCCCCGAGAAGTTTTTCAGTCATGTCGATAAAGACGGTTATATCTTTTTCACTGAATGTACCTTCATTAAATGTTGCATCGTTGATGATTAGGAGCATTTTAACACGTTCAGGTATATTGTCACATTCAAAGATGCCTTCATTTACTCCTTCTTTTATAACTTGTGATAAAAGTGGAGTAAGGGTATCTATCAGTTTTTTTCTGACTTTATGGTGCATTAACACATTTTCAGGCTGGAAAAGAGTGTTTTTTATTGGCTGTTCTTCTTCGGTAGGTTTCATCGATGTAAGTATCCCGACGATTTTTTCTGGTACTGAAATATCCATTCTTATGATTTGCTCTGCCATTTCGCTTTCACTATTAATCATCATGTCTATGACTTCTTCGAGCATCTGTTCTTTGCTTTGGAAATAGTAGTAGTATGTGCCTTTAGCTATTTGGGCTGTTTCTATGATTTCGTCAACGCTTGTATTTTCGTATCCTTGTTTGAGAAACATATCATAGGCTATT
>JAFRMD010000100.1 GCA_017430835.1 Methanosphaera sp. | reverse complement strand
TGTGAATTCTTAGTAAAAATGTCCCAATTTTAAATTTCAATTCTTAGTAAAAATGTCCCATTTTTTTATTGGTATTTTTATTGAATTCTTAATGAAAATGTCCTTTTTTATTCACGTTAATTCTTAGTGAAAATGTCCCATAAAAAGTGGGACATTTTTATCTTATTTTTTATTAAAAAATTTCTTCATATCTCTTCTCCATGGGTGATTCTCAGGTGGAATATATTTTGATTTAGGAAGTTCCTCTAAATTCTTAGTTTCCTCCGTCTTTATTATCTTGGGCCTTTGAATTAATTCATGTAATCGATAATAATTATTTTCTATTTTACACCAATATGTGCTGTCATAAGCAATTATAACTAAACATTCTGTCTTATGCTTATATGTTACTATTTCACCTGTTTCAACATCTATTGGAATATAATATTTCCCTTTGTAGCTTATTGATGAAGCATTGTCTATTATTCTAGTATATTTCTCTGATATTATTAAATTTAAATCTTCATCTGAATAATCATTCTTTCTCATCATTGAATTATCTAGATTTATATCATATGAGAATTTTTTATTCATTTTTGGAATAAATATCTCATTTAAGTATTTATTGGCACTATCTATATCAATTATATTCTCATGCCTTAATTCTGCTATAAGTCTATTTTTAAATGTTTTATTTTCTCGTTCTACATTTGCTTTAGATACAGCATTACTTGATGTATCTAATATTATGTCTAATTGTTCACATATCTTTTCAAATTGTGTTGTATTTAATTTTTTCTTACTATTTCTGTTCGTAGAAAAAGTACTTCTATTGTCTGTTTTGATTTTATATGGAATTCCATAATTTATTATAATATGATAAAGTACAATAAAATAGCCTCTTGTTATTTCTTCATATTCAAACCAACCAAATAATACTTTTTTTGTTGCTTTATCAACAGCTAAATGCAAAGCAGATGCAACATTTCCAAACCATATTTTAAAACATGCATCCATTTGGACTTCTTGACCAAATGCTAGTAAATTACATGAGCGCCTTATATAAGCTCTTTCCTGTTCTATTTTTCTTGTTTTAAATAATTCAATCTTGCTTTCAATTAAATCATCTGATTTTAAATTTTCATTCATTTGCGCTATTGTATTTTGCATCTTTTCATTGTATAATTTAATTGTTTTCTTGTGAGCAATAGGAGAAATTATATCATCTTCCAAGAAAGCTTTGCACATAACTGGATATGATATATCATAGGTATCTTCTATTTCTTCATAAAAGGCCTCAAAATTATAGTCGTAGAATTCCTTTAAATATAATTCTTCAATTTCTTTTATAAGCTTGAGGTCTTTTTTATTTTTATTTGATTTTCCACGGTTTTTGTGAACAAAACCTTCCTTTCCTTCATTTGTAAATACTTTGATAAGCCTATTAATTTGTTTTCTTCCTAAATTTAATTTCTTTTCTGCCTCATTTTTTGTAATTTCATTATTGACTACTTTTTCAATAATTTCATACTTTTTTTGCTCATTTTTACTTAGTTCCATTTTTTTATACCTCTCTTTCTATGTCTATAGACACAGAAAAATGATATATTAAAAATGGGACATTTTCACTAAGAATTAAGTAAAAATTTGATGAGACATTTTTACTAAGAATTCTATTTTTATTTTTAAATTTTTAATGAGACATTTTCACTGAGAATTCAAAG
>JAFRMD010000099.1 GCA_017430835.1 Methanosphaera sp. | reverse complement strand
TATGTTGTTAATTTTCAACTAATAAAAGGTTTAAATAAAATCAAGAATATATTAATAAATAATAGTGAGATATTTCGAATGATTTTATAAATCATAGGGGAGCATATTATATGAGGATATTTAAGAATAAGGGAGAATTCACCAAATTCCAAATACTAGCTAAAATAGCACAACAAGAACCACACTTAAAACAAAAAGATATTGCAGAAGAATTAGGCATTACAGTACAAGCAGTTTCTGAAAATATCAAAGCTTTAGTTAAAGAAGGTTATGTTGAAACAGGCAGTTCAAACTTCAGATATAAAATAACCAAATATGGTATTGATAAAGTAAAAACAGAAGCAATAAACTTAAAAGCTTACTCAGACATGGTATTAACAACCATGAATGGATACAAATCTATCTGGCCAGCAATTGCTGCAGAAGATTTACATCAGGGTGAGCAAGTATGGTTAAATATGGATGATGGAATATTATACGCTGACACAGAAGATAAGTCTGGAGCATATGCAGAAGTATTTAGTGATGCATTAGAAGGAGAAGACGTAACATTAATTAATTTAGGTGGAGAAATTGATTTAGTTCCTAAAGATGTTGTCATTGTTAAAATACCACCGATATCAGAAGGTGGATCACGTGCATGTGATATGGACAGAATCCAGGAAATCTATTCCCAAGAATTTGACAGAATAGGAGTATTAGGAACAAGTGCCCGAGCAATAACAAACCATCTGAATGTTTACCCTGATTTCGAATTTGCAACCGCTGAAGCAACATGCAGTGCTGCTGAAAAAGGATTACGTGTATTGGTATTTTCAGTAGGTAAAATGACCAATAGAATAATTTCTAAGTTAGAAGAAAAAGACTTGGTTTATTCAATTGAAGATGTTAAAAAAGTATAATCCCCAACTCCTCTTTTTCTAAACGAACTATTTAAAAAATCAACACCATAAGAATCTATTTTTTTGTTCAAAGTATATGATTTATTAATTTAATTTTTATATTCAAGACCTTTGGTATTTATTTTTGTAATTATACAATCATCAATTGATGTTTCGGGAGTATGTGATAGGGCAAATGCCGTGTTTCCTAACATTGCCATCGATGCACCAATTGTTTCTTCATTTAGTATTTGTACTATTTCATCTACTTCATTGTTTATTAATTTTGTTTCTCTGGAAAATTTGTATGACAATTTGATGAAATTATTTATGCAAGGATTTTTTAATATTTCATTAAGCAAATTATGACCACTATCATTAATTCTTTTTTTATGTAGCGGATTTTTAATAATATTGCCAGTATCTATTGAACTGATAGTTTTTGCAATAACATATATAGGTTTCGTGATTGGAATTTTATCAATTCTGGCATGAATTGGTGAACCTTCCTTAAGGCGAATAACACATCCGCCATTAATTTCTGAAATTACATCCCCCAAACCAGTAGATTCGGAAACTTCTGCAATATGAGCTATTTCACCAGCTTCATTATGGGTAATGTTAACATTAAATAGGAACGGAAGAGTATAACTAATGCCTAATGCAAAACCTGCACTGGTTCCAAAACCAGCACTGATAGGTAAATCAGTAGAATGTTTAATTACAATATCATAATTAGAAAAATCTAGACAATAACGTTTTTTTATAATATCAATCGTAGTTTGACTAATAGAATTCAAAGGACTAATTTTATCATTTAATGAAATTTTTATATGACCATTGCCTTCTTTAACAATTGTTTCTGTTCTAACACCCTTATCTAAAGCTATTCCAGCACCTTTAGAACCTTTAAACCTATAGTCTTCATGGTCAATAATTTCAAAAAAACCAGTAATATGTGCTGGAACAAAAATTTTCAGTCTACTTTTCATAAATTTATTTATATTTTTTTTTTCATAAATATTCTTAAGGAATAATTGATAATAAAAAATTTATACATGAAAGGAGTATTATTTAATGTCAGAAAATAAGCGAATTGATTTACATACACACAGTATATTCAGTGATGGAGAATTATTGCCATCAGAATTAGCAAGACGTGCAGATGTACTGGGACACAGTGCATTAGCAATAACAGACCATGTTGACGCATCAAACATAGAGGTAGCATCCAAAATTGCAGAAGCAGTAAATGATATAAGAGACAATTGGGATATAAATTTAATTCCAGGAGTAGAAATTACACACGTACCAATAGAAGTAATAGATAAACTGGCAAATAAGGCAAGAAAGTTCGGAGCTGAAATAATTGTAGTACACGGCGAAACAATAGTGGAACCAGTAAGGCCAGGCACAAACAGAATGTCTGCAGAATGTCCTGAAATAGATATTATAGGACACCCTGGTTTAATCACACCAGAAGAAGTTCAAATAGCAGTAGACAATGATGTTTCATTAGAAATCAGTGCAAGAAAAGGGCACTGTTTAGGAAATGGTCACGTAGCAAAATTAGGATTAGAATATGGTGCAAACTTAGTCTTGGATACGGATACACATGCACCAGACGACTTAATAGATTATAATCTGGCGGTAAGAATAGCAAAAGGCGCAGAAATACCAGATGATGAAATACCTAAAGTATTAAAAGACAATCCAGAAAAAATACTTAAAAAACATGGATTATTATAATACTTTTTCATTAACACTTTTTTTCTTAGTAGATAACATAATAATGCAGTATAACATCCTCATCTAATTTTTCAATATCTTTTAATTTTAATCTTATAGTCTCATTTTCATTGAATCCATTACCATCAACCAATGTTTTTGAATCTTTTCCACCAAGAATTTTAGAGCCAACACATATGCTTAATTCATCAATCAGCTTTTCTTCAAACATGGAAAAGTTTAGTGTGGATCCACCCTCCAATAAAATGGATTTAATGCCATAATCATATAGTTTTTTCATGGCTTTTGTTAAATCAACTTGGTCTTCTCCACAAATGATTACCTCACACAACTTAGCTAAATTATCAATATTGGTTTGTGAAGCTTTCTTGGAAACAATAATGATAGTTTCAGCATCATCATTTAAAACAAGGGAATTTAATGGAGTTCTAGCTTTACTATCAATAATTATTCGAGTAGGATTAAACTTTTTAGGACAATCAATTTTATGAATGCTGAGTTTAGGATTGTCAATTAAAACAGTGTTGATACCAACCATTATTCCATCAAATTTCTTTCTAAGTTTATGCACTCTAATTAAATCTTCAGGACCTGATATTTGGGTGGAAGAATTTTTTGTCGCAATTTTTCCATCAGCAGTCATGGCACTGTTAAGTAAGATGTATGGTTTCAAATATAACACCTATTCATAATTTACTTTCAAAGCTTTAAGGGTGTTGATAATGTTTTCACCATTTCGAACGGCATTAATGAGAACTTCTTTAAATCCTTCTTTTATCAATGCATCATTTTGTATTATCCATAATATAAGGTCAGGATGTTCTGTTAAAGTTAAATTAGTAAGAGGTATTTCCTTTGGATTTTCATTAGTGTAAACAGCAATGTGTTTTTCGTTGTTGTACTTGATGGCCTTAATAGTTATTAACAGCTCATCATTTTGAACACTAAAATAATCTCCTACCTGTGCTAAGTCAATAACGGAATTTTCAATTTCTTCAAGATCATCTCTTATCTTAGCTTCATATTCCTTTCTTTTTTCAATGTAAAGTTTTAACATATCATCCATTGGCATGTTATCAAACCCTTTTTATAAGTTATATACTTTAATGGCATTTTTTTCTGTTTGTTTTTCTATTTCTTTAAATTCAATTTTTTTAGTTCTTTCTATTCTTTCAATGGTTTTTCTAATATTTAATGGTTGATTGGCTTCACCCTTTACTGGGGATAAGTAAGGGCTGTCGGTCTCCGTAAGCATATTTTCAAGGGGAACTGCTTTAATATTTTTCTTATGCTTTTTGGAGAATAATGAATTTGTGGCAAAGGAGATGTAGTATCCATAATCTACCGCTTCAAGTGCTGTTTTTTTTGAACCACTAAAGCAGTGGAATATAACATCAGGAATTTGGGGATATTCTTTGACAATTTCAAGTGCTTCCGCTTCGGCTTCCCTTACATGTAACACGATAGTTTTTTCATATTCTGTTGCTACTTCAAGTAGTTTATGAAAACGTTCATGCTGATTTCTTAGTTCTGTTTCGCTGCGTTGTTCAGAAAAATCTAATCCAATTTCACCTATAGCTTCTATATTATCAATGTTGTCAATAATCTGTTTAATGGTTTTTTCTGAAGTTTCTTCAGTATCTTTTCCGGCATAAACTGGGTGATATCCCATTGTTGTCTTAAGAAAACCATCATATTCTTGTTTAAGTTTTAATGATTTGGCATTGCTTTCAATGCTTGCTCCCGAATCAACAACATATTTAAATTCTTTTCTTGTTTTTTCTATTATTTCATCTCTATTACTATCAAATTCTGTAAAATTTAAATGACAATGAGAATCTATCATGTTATCCTCCGTTTAATTATTTTCCGAATCTTCTTTGTCTTTGAGTGTATGATCGAATAGCTCGTAAAAAGTCCACTTTTCTCAGTTCTGGCCATAAGCTATCTGTAAAGTATAATTCTGAGTATGATGACTGCCATAATAGGAATCCACTTAAACGTTCTTCTCCACTAGTTCTTATTACAAGATTTGGATCTTCCAATCCAGCAGTGTATAGGTTATCGTTTATCATGTTCTCATCAATGTCTTCAGGATCCAGTTCTCCTTTTTGAACCTTTTTTGCAATCTTCTTAAATGCATCAACTATTTCAACCCGTCCATCATAGCCCATTGCAATGTTGATTAATCGTTGTGTGTACTGTTCGGTTGATTTTTCAGCATCTTTGATTGCATCTCTTACATCTTCAGGGAATAGGTCTAACCTTCCCACAGCCTTTAGTCTTACCTTGTTTTTATGAATTTTCTTGTTTGTGCTGATGCTTAAGAAACTTTCTACAAATAAATTCATCAGGTCTTTTACTTCTTTTTCGGAACGTTTAAAGTTTTCAGTTGAAAAAGCGTATACAGTAACTATGTCGATTCCTAAATCAATACACCATTCTAGTACATTTTCTAAAGTATCTACTCCTCTTTTATGACCTTCTATCGCACTTAGATTTCCTTGGATTTTTGAATATCTTCTATTGCCATCCATAATTATTGCCACGTGTTTGGGCATTTTATCTTTTTCTAAGTTTTTAGAGATATACCATTCATAAATTGAGTATAATGGTTGTAATAATATCATATTTTACCCCTTGTTTTTTTTTAAAGGTTAATCCCCATTTTCTTTCTTTTCAATTATTTTTTGCATTAATTTAATTGAATTTATGTAACCTTCTTTACTTTGTGAACGTGAAGTATCAATGAATAAGTTTGGTTGTTTAAGTGTTAATGCACCATTACTTTTTATTCCTGCTACTAATACTAAGCTTCTGAATATTAGGTTTCCAGTTATTCCATCTGGTGCAATTATGATGTTTGCATGGTCTTTTATTGCTTCTTCAATAAGAATGTAGTAATGTTTGATGTCGTATTTGTTTTGTAATTGTTTTTCTATTTCTTCGCATTCATCCATTGTTTTGTCAATTTTTGAACTTCTTCCACGATCATTTTTGCGACCACCAGAAATTAAGGCTATTTTTGGTTTTAATCCTAGTTTTTCTATTATTTTAGAACATTCTTTAATTATTGTAATTTTTGATTCTAATGAATCCCCCTCGTCTATTCCTACTGGTGTTAACAAGAATAAATGTTCATCCTTTTCTAGAAGCGAAGCTCTGAATAAGTTAGGATATTCTTTTTTTAATTCCATTAATACGTTGGATTCCAATGAACCACGTATTACTCCGTCAATTTCTGGGTTGTTAATATATGATAGTAATTCTTTGTTGGTTTTAGCAATTTCTATTTTAAAAGGAAATTCTTTTACTGCTTTTAGCACA
Source organism: Methanosphaera sp. (assembly GCA_017430835.1). Next base: position 26,713 of record JAFRMD010000099.1, on the reverse strand, counting down.
TTATCATTTTTTCCAAGACCAATTGCAATTCTCATATATTTAACCTTTTTTCTTAAAATATTTTATAATATTATATTTTTTTATCTAAATTGATATTAACATTTTTCTAAAATATAATTATAAGTTTTTACTTATAAGTCATTCTTTAGTTTTCATATATTAACCAATTTTCATTTAAAAAATAATAACAACAATTTAAAATTCAAACCAAACAACAAAATTGGAGAATGATAATAGACTTTTTCTAAAAAAACAAGCACGATAATTAATGATGATACTGAAATATTAATTTAAATTCAATTTAAACTTCAATCTTTTTATTTCTTTTTACAAACAAACAATACATCATTTATCAATTCAGAGTTAATTTTTATATTATCCTTTTGAGTTTTAGGGTCGTCATAGGATACTTCAAAATCATTATTATCCAAAAGTTCCAGTAAATCCTGACCATAACACCGGACAGCATATTTGTTACCATAAAACATTTTTCTAAGCTTTTCTGAGTTAATATATTCTTCTTCAATTTTATATGCTAGTTCTAAATCAATATTCTCCTTTAAAATTAAAGTGGCATCTTTTCTTAATATCCTAGAATATTCACTCAATAATTCAGAATCATTTTCAACACTATCAAGAATATGCAGGGATAAAATTAAATCCATGCTGTTACTGTCTATTGTTTTAAGAAAATTATAACTGTCTATCTGGATATTGTTATTGTTTTCATCAACTGAATATGAAAAATACTTTTTTGTAATATCCTTTAATTTATTATGAAGTGCTTCTTTAGCATTTAAATGTAATATGCTTGTGTCTTTATTAACTTCTTCTTTAATGGTTTCATAGAACAATCTTTCATTGCTGGTAGAAAAACAGTTTGGACAGATATAATCATTATTTTCAGTTTTAACTAACTCATATTCTGATGAACATATATTACATTTATTATCATTCATAATTTAACTCCCAAATAGCACAATAAAAAAAGTAAGGGTGGTTATAATTGTTTTAAAGCAATTTCCATAGCTTCTAAAGTTTTATCCAGGTCTTCTTTTGAGTGTTGATTTGATAAGAAACCACATTCATATTGTGATGGTGCAATAAACACACCATTTTCAAGTAGGGTATGGAAATATTTTAAAAATCCTTCTCTATCGGCAAGTTGAGCAGTCTTATAGTCATATACTTCATTTTCAGTAAAGTATACCTGTGTCATGGATTCTACACCATTAATCTGGTAATCGAGTTTTAATGATGAAAGAATGTCTGATAAACCGCTACGCAAGTATTCTCCTTTGTCATGAAGATCTTTATAAAACTTGTCATCTAATAATTTTAATGTACTGATTCCACCATTAATGGACATAGGGTTTCCACTGAATGTTCCTGCCTGATAAACTTTTCCACTAGGAGCAAATTGTTCAATTAATTCTTTTTTACCAGCAATAGCACCCATTGGGAATCCTCCACCTAAAATTTTACCAAAAGTTACTAAGTCGGGAGTAATACCATAATATTCTTGAGCACCACCTTTACTTAATCTGAATCCAGTAATAACTTCATCGAAAATTAAGATAATATCATTTTCTTCTGTAACTTCTCTTAAAAATTCCAGATAACCTTCTTTAGGAGGTACACAACCAATATTTCCCATAATTGGTTCTAGGATAATACAAGCAATTTCATTTTTGTTTTCTTTAATAATTTGACTTAAACTTTCCTCATCATTGAATGGTGCAAGAATTGTGTTTTTAGTTGAAGCTTCAGGAACACCTGGAGAATCAGGTTTTCCAGCCATACCAGAACCTGACTTAACAAGAACTGCATCATGTGCACCATGATATGCACCTTCAAATTTGATAAACTTGTTTCTTCCAGTAACTCCTCTTGCAAGTCTAATTGCACTCATGGTAGCTTCAGTACCGGAGTTTACAAAACGAACCATATCTGCACAAGGAACTCTTTCAATAACTTCTTTAGCCAATATCAATTCTTTTTCAGAAGGTACACCATATGCGGTTCCTAACTCTAATTGTTCGGCAGCTTCCTTAATAACTGTATCATTTGCATGTCCTAAAACTAATGGACCGTATGCTAAACAGTAGTCAATATATTCATTTCCATCGGCATCATATAATTTGGAACCCTTGGCCTTTTCAACAATAAATGGGTATGGTTTGTATGCTCTAATTGGTGAACTAACTCCGCCAGGCATGTAATTCACAGATTCTTCATATATTTCTTTAGATTTTTCTTGATTCAATTTATTAACTCCTTTATTTTCTAATATTCAATAATGAATTTATAACTGCAACGGCTATAGGTGTTCCACCTTTAGGTCCTGTTGTAATGACATTTGGAATGTTAGTATTGGATAATGCTTCTTTGGAATCTGCAGCACCAACAAATCCTACAGGTACTCCAACAACTGCTCTTGCATCCATTTGACCTTCTTCAACTAATCTCATTACTTCAAACAATGCGGTTGGAGCATTACCAATTGCTACAACTCCTTTAAATCCATCTTCTGCAGCAATTCTCATAGCAGCTGCTGATCTGGTAATTTCTTCTTTCTTAGCGAGTTTAACTGCTCTTTCATCTCTTATATAACACATTACGTTACCTTCATAACGTGTAATTCCAGATTTTACCATGTTAATGTCAGTTAAAATATCTTCTTTTTTGTCAAAGCAATCAAGTGCAGTTTCAACAAAGGTTGGAGATATTTTAACAAGTTTTGCATATTCAGGATCTGCTGTAGAATGAACAACTCTCTCCACAATATCCCGTTCTTCATATGTTAAATCCTTAGTATCCTCATCAATTAATGATTTGATAATTTCTCTACTTTTGTTTGCTATATCGTATCCTGGCTTGGTAGAAGCTCCCATATTATACATAAATTTCACATCCTTTGGAATATGTTAGATAATTTAATAAAGTAAATAGTTTTCTTTTCATTATATATTGTTATATAATATTTGTAATCTTTTAATTAATTAATATTGTCTTAAAGATTTTCAAAAAAGATTGTTTTAATTTAGTCTTAATTGAATTTACTTTAACTTTCCCTATCCTAGCAAGTCTCTGATTTTTATACAGAATAAAAAATATATTTTCCATACTAAAAATATAATTACATTGTAACAATTACGAAGGAACATAGTAATACTGTTGTGAATAAATTAATTGAAATTTTAACATTTATCGAAACAATCACAACTGATAAAATAAGGACAACCAAACATTTTAGAGCACGAAACAAACAGAAACACAGAAATCATATTTACAAAGATACTGATTTATACAAGAAATTATTAACTGAAGAATTTCCTGTAGAAGTATCATTACAACGTTATGATAAGATAAGAATCAAATATGAGCATCCTTATTGTGATTATTATGATTTTTGTATAGTTTTTGTTATTCAAAGCGATAAAATCCGATTATTAACAACTTTCAATGCACCAATACAGAAACGTATGGGGGATGAATTATAATGGATAAATATGAGTATGATCAGGATGCAGATGCTTTTTCTTTACGTAGGAAAAAATATGATTATGCATATTCTATAGAAGTTACTAGTGAATTAATACTTGATATTGATTCTAAGAAAAATCTTGTAGCGATTGAAATGTTAGATGCTTCAAAAGTATTGAATGTTGCTAAAGACTTATTAATGAATCCTCACAAAATTTTCGCTCAAATCATAACTGATGAAGAAGGTATTTCCTTAACAATGAATTTTGAATTTAAAGATTTCACTCGTGAAATTGCTACTCCTATTTCTGAGGTTATAATAAATGATAATGCTTTGATGATTAGTGTTTAAATCATTTTATCGGCTTATATGATTCTTTAAGATTAAACTCCTTTTTTTCATTCAATTTTTTGGGTACTTTTTTTCAAATACTAATTAATTAAAAGATTATTTCAAGTAGTTCTATTTAGACAATAGGGCTTATCAAGTTAAACCTATTGCAAATGTGCATGCGAAAACAAAAACTCAAGAACTATATGATTGAACAGGTATTTACAATGTGTAATATTAAAAGTGGTTCAAAAAATATTATTATAGAATCATATACAAATATATTATTTAACTAATTTTTTAGCAAAAAGTAGGAAAAAAATAACCTTAATAATCAAAATCTTTGATAGCATGATAATCTTAAGACGTAACAAGAAAAATATTGAATTATATCCGATAGGTTCGGCAAAAGGAGCACTTAATAACCAGAGGACACCCTTATTTTACAGTTATTTTAGGCTCAAAGAATATGATGGTAAGATTAGACCATACCGATTCATTATTCAACAGGACAATATTGAAACTCTAAAATCTCCAAAAGAAGTTATCAAGATACTAAGAAAACAGAAAGTGTTGCTTGCAACTAAGGATGAAAATATTGAATCTATGCTTAACTCCTTAAACATCCCCTATCAATATACACACATATGTAGGCACTGTACATTTGAAGGAAACATAACTATCCTCAAAAAATCTTCATCTTACAAATTATACGATGAATACATTTGTAAAAAATGTGCTCAGAAAGAAATAAAAAGAATCATGCAATTAAGGGGTTATGATGAAGTATCCTTTTCAAGTTTCAGGAAATTACTTAACAAAACACATGATTTAGAAAAAATATTACAAGTATTTGACCCAAAATTCAATCCAATCAAACACGATGACCTAACAGTATATGATAAGATAAATGTCAAGAAGACAAAATATCCTAAGATACATGTTAATAAATTAAATATACCCAACCGGTTTAAAAAAATCTTATCAAAAAAGGTAAAACATTTGCTTCCAGTACAGATATTGGCATTAAATGCTGGTTTGTTGGAAAATGAAAACTTGCTTGTAGTATCTGCAACAGCATCCGGAAAAACATTGGTGGGTGAATTGGCGGGAATTCCAAAGGCTATGAAACACAAAAAACTGATATATTTAACTCCGCTTGTTGCACTGGCAAACCAGAAATACAGGGATTTTAAGAAACAGTACAAATCACTGGGATTAAATGTAGCAATAAAAGTAGGTTCAAACAGGGTTAAAGCAAAGGGTGAACTAACCATCTCCAACAAATCAGTAAAAAATGCCGATATTGTTGTGGCAACGTACGAAGGATTGGATTTCCTATTACGTTCAGGAAATCATGACCAACTAAAAGGTGTGGGAACAGTTGTAATCGATGAAATTCACATGCTCGATGAAGAGGAAAGGGGACCACGTTTGAATGGATTGGTCAAAAGATTGCTGACAATATTTCCTAAAGCTCAATTAATAGGATTATCAGCAACAGTAAAAAATTCAAAACAGATAGCTAATGATTTCAGCATGAAACTGGTAGAATACAAGCAAAGACCAGTGCCGCTGGAAAGACACTTAATATTTACAAAGAATGAATATGAGAAGAAGGATTTGCTTGGAAAATTATCCAAGAAAGAATTTGAATCAATATCATCCAAGGGTTATCGTGGACAGACAATAGTTTTCACAAATTCCAGACGTAAAACCCACAGGATAGCTCAACAAATAGAAAAGAAAGGATTAACAACTGCCGCTTATCATGCAGGTTTATCCTATTCAAAGAAAGTTAAAATAGAAAAGGATTTCTACAACCAGAAAATATCAACAGTAGTAACAACAGCTGCATTGGCTGCTGGTGTAGACTTCCCTGCATCACAGGTACTGTTTGAAACCTTACGTATGGGTAATAAATGGCTTACAAACAATGACTTCTCTCAAATGCTTGGTCGTGCCGGAAGACCTACATTTCATGACATGGGAAAAGTATACTTATTGCCTGAATTAGGTAAGGAATTTGATAATGAATCAGAAGAACATAAGGCAATAGAACTGTTGGATAGTGATGTTGACAATATTGTTGTTGATTACACAGAGGATGATTCTGTTGAACAAGTCCTTGCAGACATTTGCGCCATAAGAAATTCTGAAATAAGAAACTTAAAATCAAAGTATGAAAAAATAGAAATGCCAATATTGTTTGATGAAATAATAGACATACTATTTGACAATAAGTTAATTCAGGAAGACAAGAAAAATGAGTTAGTATTACATCCAACAAAGTACGGACGGGCAGTATCTAAATCATTTTTACCAATAAATAAGGCAGAATATATCAGAAAGCATTTAAAACAAAATCCATTAAAAATAATTGAAAAGATTGAAACGTTTGAAAATGCATATATAAGTAATCGACTTGCCACTCGTCTTTCCACAGCACTAAAAACTAATGTCAGTTCCAGATTATTTGCAGACTCAACAAGAGACATTATTACTTCCGGTGATGTAATTGCAAAACTTGATCCTCAGTATGTTGACAAAGTGGTAAATTTACAAATAGATTTCATGACATGCAAATGTCAGGAAAGACCATTTTGCAGTTGTTTAGAAAGCAATATATCAAACAAGATTTTAATGCAAAGACTTAACGGTTGGAGTCCTGATAGAATAAGTAAATATTTCATGTCAAATTATGATGTACACATATACCCTGGAGACATATTCACTTGGTTAGATGCAGTTATAAGGTCGTTGGAAGCTATTTCCAGAATAAGTTATGCATTTAACAATAAGAAGACAGCAAACAATTGTAAAGGTTTAATTAAAAAAATTGAACAGGGAAAATAATTTAGAGTAAAGAGTATATGTCATCTATTATGCTCTTTTCGGCATTTTCCAACAATTCTTTACCAAATTCTTCATCAATTCTAAAACCATTTTCTTCAATATATTTAGCTTCATTGTCTATAATTGGTTCGTTAATTCTTGCTTCTTTTAGGCCAACCATCCCAACTTCAGGGTTCTTAATGAAATCTCCATGGCTTTCAATATTGTTTTCATTAACAATTCCCAATATTTTCCCCATGGACAATTCACCAGTACATGCATGCGGACCTTCATTTTCTATAATTGAATTGTTGAATATTATGTTTAGTCCTGTTTTTTCCTCAATAAATGGAATGTCACCAATAATCAGATTGTTTCCACCATGACCATTAACAATGATAATACTTTCCAAATTTAATTGTTCTTTTGCATTAATCAGCTGTGGAATCATTTGGTTGTTTATCAAATCATCTTTTTTTAAGTGCATGCCATGTTTAACGTAATCATATTCTGTTGCGGCATAGAATATTCCTAAAAATGTGGCTCCACTTTTTGTTGACACGTTTAATGCAATATGGGCTGCTATTTTGGAGTCTGTGTCTATAGGTAAGGCTGTGCCATGGTTTTCTCGATGTGATCCGAGTGCAATGATTCCAATTTTATGCACTTTGTCTGATATTACATTACCCGACTGATATTTTAGTTTAATATTATTTATGGTCATTAATTAATGCTCCTATATTTCCAATTCCCATATAGAATCTCCGACATAGTGTAAATTTTCAATAGCTTTTCCTTTTTTATTTTCAACCATTTCTTTACCACTTATCAAACTTATTCCTATAGCTAAGGGTTTATGGTGTGTTTCTTCAATAATTACTATTGTTTCACCAGGTTCAATCGTATTGTCCGCATCAACAATTCCTGGACTCATTATGTCTGCTCCCTTAATAACAAAGTTTATTGCTCCCATATCTACAGTTGCATATTTTTCATCTATGTTTTCATCAATAACTGCATGCAGGGTAGGTATGGTTTTATCATCTATCTGCATAAGCAAAGGTTTTCCATTAATTAGTAATATATCGGGCATGTTTTCAATTTTTACTAATTCAACTTGTGCTTTTTTGGGGATTATATCAGCGTAGTTGCCTAATTCCTTTTTAATTTCTTTAACTTTTTTATTTTTTAAAAAATTTCGTTTTTTAATCTTCAAAGCTATTGCCTCTCAAATTATTTTATAAATGCTTATTATTATATTTGATATTCATTTGTAATATTATTATAATTATTTTTATTTCAGTTCATTAAGTTGAACGACCTTTTTTATTCTTTTTCTATTATTTATTAAATAATATGCAAAGTTTTATTAATAATATTCTTTAAATATTTAATTAATAATAAATCATTATTTGTTGTGTCAAATATTTTTGGGATACATTTAAATATAATTTTAAACAAATAAAGATATATATTCTTGATAAGGTGATTAATAGTGAACGATCAGAAAAATAATAATAATACATCTAGACCTTTAGATGCATTAGGTCAAGCTTTAAACTCTCAAGTTCTTATCAAACTCAAAGGTGGAAAAGAATTTAGGGGAGCATTACAAAGCTTTGATATGCACATGAATTTAGTACTTAACGATGCTGAAGAACTAGAAGATGGCGAATCTACTCGTAGATTAGGCGTAGTTTTAGTTCGTGGAGATAACATAGTTTATATATCACCAGGATAATTATTAATAGGACAATTTAGTAGTTTAACTATTATTATTAATCGTCCTTATTATAAATAAATACCTGATTATTTTTGATATAAGGTATAATGGATATTACGATCGTATATCTAAAAAGGAATAGAATTTCAGTTCTATTCTCTCGTTTTTACCTTTTTTAAAGGTTCATATTTATTCATTTATTTTACAATTTTAGTAGGAGGTATATTTAATGAAAGGAACACCATCATTTGGGAAACGTAATAAAAAGAATCATATTAGATGCAGAAGATGTGGTAGGAATGCTTACAACCCAAATAAAAAGTACTGTGCTTCTTGCGGATTTGGTAGATCCAAAAGATTGAGAAGATACAGTTGGCAAAATAAAAAACCTATAACAGGTCAAAGATTAAAATAGATAATTTTTTATTAATATCATAAAATTATCTTTTTCTAAAACCCATTTTTGAACTATTTTTTTTATCATTTTCATTGTTTATAAATTTTAACTATTCTCAATAATTATTTTTTAAATATTATTTTTGAAAATAGTAAAGTTAGTATATATCCTTAAATAAATATAATAAATAGAATATAATAGTATGGAAAAATAGATTTTAGAAGTAAAGATAATGAATTAAATTGTACTATTAAAAAATAAAAGTAGGTGTCATATATGGCAAAAGTTAAAATTATTGAAACTGCATTACGTGATGCTCACCAATCATTAATAGCAACAAGAATGAGAACTGAAGATATGGTTCCCATCTTAGAAGAGATGGATAATGCAGGATACTTTTCTTTAGAAGCATGGGGTGGAGCGACTTTTGACTCTTGTATACGTTTTTTAAATGAAGATCCATGGGAAAGACTCAGAACCTTCAAAGAAAGTTTAACTAAAACACCAATACAAATGCTTTTAAGAGGACAGAACTTAGTAGGTTACAAACATTATGCAGATGATGTTGTCCAGGAATTTGTCGAAAAATCATATGAAAATGGAGTGGATGTTTTCAGAATCTTCGATGCATTAAATGATTCAAGAAACATGGAAATGTCTATTAAAACAGCTAAAGCACAAGGTGCATACGTACAAGGAACAATAAGTTACACCATAAGTCCAGTACACACAATCGAGACTTTTGTGGATTTCGCTAAAGAATTAGCTGCAATGGATTGTGATGCAATAACTATTAAAGATATGGCTGGTTTAATTTCTCCACAAATGGCTACTGATTTAATCACTGCCTTAAAAGATGAAATTGGATTACCAGTAAACTTACATAGTCATTGTACAAGTGGAATGACTCTTATGAGTTACCAAGCTGCGGTAAATGCTGGAGTGGACATGTTGGATACGGCCATTTCTCCTTTTGCTGGTGGAACAGCACAACCTCCAACAGAAAGTGTTGTAGCAGCTTTACAAGGTACTTCTCATGATACTGGAATAGATCTTAAACTTTTATCCAGCATTAAAGATTATTTCGCTAAATTAAATGAAAAATATAATGCATTATTCGATCCTTTAGCAACTAAAGTGGATACGGATGTACTTATTTATCAAGTACCTGGAGGAATGTTATCTAACCTGGTATCTCAATTAAAACAACAAGATGCAATCGAGAAATATGAAGAGGTACTTCTAGAAATTCCTAAAGTAAGAAAAGATTTAGGTTATCCACCTCTTGTAACACCAACAAGCCAAATTGTTGGAGTACAATCCGTAATGAACGTATTAATGGGTGAACGTTACAAAAATGTAACAAAAGAAGTTAAAGAATACCTTAAAGGATACTATGGTAAAGCACCTGCAGAAATCAACCAGGAATTATACAAAGAAGCAATTGGCGATGAAGAACCTATAACCTGTAGGCCAGCAGATTTGTTAGAACCAGAACTTGATAAAGCACGTGCAAAATTAGAAGAACTAGGCTTAATTAAAAAAGAAGAAGATGTTCTAACATATGCATTATACCAAACTGTTGCTGAAAAATTCCTTAAAGGCGAAGTTGTTGCAGAGGAAATACCAGTACCTAAACGTGAATACACAGCTTCTAACATACCTAACTCTTATGATGTAGAAGTAGACGGGGAAGTTTTCAATGTAAAAATATTACCAACAGGTTACATGGAAATGGAACCATCAACCAAAAAAGTAAAACCATCAATGGAAGGAGCATTGACTTCAGCAATGCAGGGAATGATTGTAAAACTTAAAGTCAAAGTTGGAGACAATGTTAACGAAGGAGATACTGTAGCAGTTCTTGAAGCCATGAAAATGGAAAATGATGTAAAATCAGATAAATCTGGAAAAGTTACAGATATTTTGGTTGGAGAAGGGGACACAGTCGAAAAAGATGATGTTTTAATGGTTATAGAATAATAACCATAAGCCTACTTTTTTTATAACTTTTTTGTAAGTTTTTTTTTGTTAATTATTTTGTATACAATATTGATGATATGTTGTTTAAATATTTTGGAAGAACGCCATTTATTAATAACAGGTCAATATCAAATAAGTCTTTTAAAATTTTTTTACTATCAATACCTAATGAAGCTAGTGAATATCTTCTTATTTCAGGATGAATACATTCAGAATACTCTTTTTTACAATCTTCTCTGCAATAATTGCATGGGCCAGTAATGCTTTCTGCTTTTGTATAATTTTTTTCTTGTTCTAAAAGGCAATCAACAACTTTCTGTTTTTCGATAAAAAATGAATTTGCAAGAAAATCCTTCAATTCATCTGATGAATAATCTTTTTCATAATCTTCAGGTTTAAAGAATAATTGTGTCACGATAATATCAATATAATCATAATTTAGGATGTATTTCTTTATATCTATATCTAAAGGTGAACAGGAATAATTTGTATCATATCTTGGACAATTCTTACAATAACCTTGAACCAAATCAAAATTGGAAAATCTGTCATAAAATTCTTTTGTTGGAACTGTTTTTTTGTGTCTTGTTACTTTATAATCTATATCCATTTTAAACATAACCTTTAATCAATATATTCCGTAGAATCTTCAATATTTGCCTGTAAAAATGCTCTTTTTCTTCTTTTACATGATTCACATACTCCACAGTGAGAATCATTGCCAGTATAACAGGAATAACTTAAATTCATAGGGGCATTAATTTCTTGTCCCTTCCTGACAATTTCCGTCTTATTCATATCAATTAATGGTGCTTTAATAGAAATATCATCAAATGAACCATATTCTATTGTTTTATTAAATGCTTCCAAGTATTCTTTGGAATTGTCTGGAAAAGTAACAGCTTCCTCATAATCCCAGCCTACTATAATTATTTTAGCTTTAATTACTTCAGCATAGGCTAATGCAATGCTGCAAAAAACAGTATTTCTAGCAGGAACCCACACAGATTTTGCAGTTTCTATAGCTTTATCATAGTTATCTAAATCATCTTCACTAGGTTGAGGTATCTTATCCTCAGTATTTAAGCTGGAATTACTAATTTCCTTTAGCCAAGGCAAATCAATTACTATGTGATTTATTGACAGTTCTTTACAGATGTCTTTTGAATGTTTTAATTCTTGCTTGAAACTCTGTTGACCATAATTAAAGGTGATTGCAGTCAAATCATAATCACTTGCATAAACACTTGTTGCTACAGTAGAATCTAAACCTCCAGATAAAATGGTTATAGCTTTAGGTTTACTCATATTTGTCACGTCTCTTTTTTAATTTATAATCTTCTTCAATAAAACTTTTCAAATCTTTAACTGGAATTCCAGTTTTGTCAGAAATTCTTTTAACATCATCATATTCTACGTTACATTTAATAATTTTATCATCTAATAATCCAATCTTAAATCGTACTTCTTCTGTTGTTCCATTGATTTCAACATTATGTTTAATATTTTCCCTTACTGCTAAACCTCTATGTAGGTATGGTAGGATTCTAACTCCTAAAGTTCCAGTTTCTTCCATCAATACTTTAACTAAATGTTCAGCATTTTCATTTTTTGTGATAACTTTCACAATAAATCCAGGTCGATTTTTCTTCATTATTGTTGGGGTAATGCTAACATCTCTTGCTCCTTCATCTAATAATTTATTAAACAAATTGCCCAATATTTCACCAGTTAAAGTATCAATGTTAGTTTCAAGAACAGAAACTGTATTTTGTTCCATGCTGCTTTCAGCCTTAATGATTCGAAGGGCATTTAAAACTTTCAAATCTTTCTTACCAGATCCATAACCAATAACTTTCTTTTTTATTAAAGGATATGTTTCAATAAATTCATCTACTATATTAACTAATATGGCACATCCAGTAGGTGTTGCAAGTTCGGTATTAACTTCTCCACCAATAGTTGGAGTATTTTTAAGAATGTTAATAACTGCAGGAGCGGGTACGGGTAATATTCCATGTTGCGTATTTACTGAACCAGTACCAGTTGCAACAGGTAATGAATAAATTTTTTCTTCATCAAATTTTAGTAAGAAGTATGCATAGGTTGAACCAACTATGTCTGCCACGGCATCTGCACAGCCTACTTCATGAAAGTGAAGTTCTTCAATATTTTTTCCATGAACGTCTGATTCTGCTAGTGCTAATGTTTTAAATATCTTTTTTGATAATTTGATTGTTTTTGAAATCAAATCATCATGGGGGAAGTTTATTTCTGTTATTTCATCTAATTTATTTATTATGTCTGAATAATGTCTTTTTGAATTGTCATTTGTCTGAATATTGGCGTATGTTGTCATCACACCAGATTTTTCTTGTTTAGATATGTTAACATTCACCTCTCCAAACGCACTGGCATATAGGTCAATAACTTTTTTGATTTTTTCTTTATCTGCACCAAGATCTACAAATGCACCTATAAACATATTTCCAGCTAATCCCGAGACTTGTGGGTCTATAATAACTACCATTTTCAATACCTTATTTATTTTTATTAAATATTTCTTTGTTATAAAAAATATTTGTTATTATTGATTATTTTATATTTTTATTAATTTCATAACTAATTGAATTTTTGTAATATTTAAAAAGATGGAAGTGATAATTTTAATATAAAACTTTTAATAAACTATGTATAACGACTAAAAACGACTATTTGGATAAATAATTCAATTTTCATTGACTTTAATAAAACCTATTTAATGTTTTTTTAATAATGGCTTTTATTGTTATTTCTATTATTGGAGAATGTATGATGAATATTGACATTGAAGGTATAACTATATGCAAAATTAATAATGGTATTTTAATCAAAAGTGAAAAACCATTGTATGCCCTCGCAAATAGGAAAGGATTTGATTTTCATTTCATCAAAGAATTTGATACACATTATTCTAATACTCCTAACTTAAAAAGAGTATTGGTTAAGCGTAATGGAATTGACGTAATTACTTCCGTAGAATTTTTTGAAAAGAAATATTTTTCCACAATTTCCATACTAATTGATGCAAGTTTGGATAATTTAACATTACTCAACATATTCAGGGTAACAACTGAAAGCATATCGACTGTAATGTGGGAAAATAATGCTATTAATGAAGACGATTTGTCAAATAAGTTGGGAAACTATTATAATATAGTTTTTGTGGCATGTACTTCAAAATCTGATAAAGAGGTACCTTTTGATGTTTCATTATATTATGAAGTTAAAGAATTAGTTGATGAGGCATTAAAGAAATCATTAGAACATATTAACAATACTGAAAAAACAAATAGGGGGAGACTATAATATATGACAGATAATGGGGAAGAACTTCGAAAAACTAGGGTAAGTCCAAGTATAAATGGCTTACTGGGTATAATATCTTTTTCAACAAGAATACCCGTTAATAGGTATGTAACTATAGAAGAAATGGCGGGAAGTGTTGTACTTTGGCCGTATTTAGGTATGGCTATTGGTGTTTTAGGTGCAATATTGGCATATGTGTTGACTTCCATTTTGGGATTAACAACATCAATAACTGCCGCACTAATATACTGCTTTTTAATATGGTTTAGTGGATTTAACCATGTTGATGGAGTAATGGACTTGGGTGATGGACTCATGGTTCATGGTGATGCAGAAAAAAGGTTAAGTGTAATGAGAGATTCAATGGTTGGGACTGGAGGTATAGCAACATTTTTTATTGTGGCAATATTAACCCTATTCTCATTAGCAGCAATACCATTAAATATACTTGTTCCCACTGTAATTCTTATGGAATTTTCTGCCAAATTCAGTATGATTTCATCTATGGTAATAGGACATGATGATTCAAAAGGTATTGGACGTTTAATTAAATCAGGTATTGACTCTAAAGTATTATTAGTATTAACAATAATAAATTTTATTATAGCTTATTTAATATTGGGAATTCCAGGGGCCATTGCTATTATTGCATCGGTTTGCACGGGATTGTATTTGGCACATATGGCTGATAATAAGTTTGGATGTGTAACTGGTGACTTAATGGGTGCTTCAAATGAGATAGCTAGGGTAGTATCATTATTAGTTATACTAGTCGTAATTAATTTTATATAATGGAGTTTTTTTATGATAACTGTATTAAGATTGGATCATAGGTTAGGGAGAGATACTAGAATAACTACGCATGTTTGTTTAACTGCAAGAGCATTTGGTGCGGATAAAGTTATTTTAAGTGGAGAAAGGGATAAGCATATTATTGAATCTGTTGAACGTGTTGTAGAAAATTGGGGTGGAAGTTTTCAAGTAGAATACAATGAAAAATATTTGCCAGTAATTAAGGAACATAAGAGAAACGGATTTGAAGTAATTCATTTAACAATGTATGGAAAACATGTTGAAGATGTTATTCCAACAATACGTGACAATGGAAAAGACAAATTAATAATTGTTGGTGGATCAAGAGTTCCTACAGAAGTATATGAATTAGCTGATTGGAATTTAAGTGTAACTAATCAGCCTCACTCAGAAGTAGCAGCGCTAGCAATATGTTTACATTATGTCATGGATGCTAAAGAGTTAGATATAACGTATGAAGATGGAAAAATGCAGATTATACCAAATAATGAACATAAAGAAGTAGTTAAAAATAAATAATCTCCCAAAAACTTTTTTTAATAATTTACAATTTTTGAGAATCTATTTTTAGGTTAATATTTTCAACATGTACTTTGAAAGCAATGTTCAACAAAATGTTATAAAATAAAAAAATAGTGGAATGTGGAGGTTATGCTTGGCGTGGCGTGTTTATCTTTCTAATTTTCCGCTAATAAATTCATCAACTTTGTCATGAGCAATATCATCAGGATATTGTATAGGTGGATGTTTCATGGTGTATGATGAAATTGAAGTTAAAGCCCCGCTGATTCCTCTATTCAATGCTAATTTACAACATCTAATGGCATCAATAACACATCCTGCACTATTAGGGCTGTCTTCAACACTTAACCTTAATTCAATATTCATTGGAACGTCACCAAATGTTCTACCTTCCATACGTAAGAAACATAATTTATTATCCTTTTGCCATGCTACATAGTCACTAGGCCCAATATGAATATCATCATCATCTAATCTATGTGCTAATACTGATTGAACAGCTTCAGTTTTAGATTCTCTTTTTGATGCTAATCTGTCTCTATTAAGCATATTTAAGAAATCTGTGTTTCCACCAGTATTTAATTGATATGTTCTATCTAATCTTACTCCACGATCTTTAAATAAACTAGCTAAAGTTCTATGGGTGATAGTAGCACCGATTTGTGCCTTAATATCATCACCAACGCATGGTAATCCTGCATCTTTAAATTTAGATTCATATTCTGGGTCGCTTACGATGAATATTGGTACACAGTTAACAAATGCTATTCCGGCTTTTAATGCACAATCAGCATAGAACTTTCCAGCTTTTTCAGAACCAACAGGCAAGTAGTTAACAAGAATTTCAGCCCCACTTTCTTTTAAAACTTCAACTATTTCCTCTTTAGTTTTTTCAGTTTCATCAGATTTTACGAATGTTTTATCATCATCGAAATTACTCATATGTGGAGCTACTCCATCTAAAACATTTCCCATTGTAACTTTAACACCCATTTCTTTCATATCTGGGTAAAAAATTGTTGTACAATTAGGTTTTGCATAAATTGCTTCACTAACATCTTTACCTACTTTTCTTTCATCAATATCTATTGCAGCTACTACTTCGATATCAGAAGGTTTATAACCGTCTATAGACCAGTGCATTAATCCATCAACATCAGATTCTTCTTTATCTGCATAATAATATAATCCTTGGATTAATGAACTTGCACAGTTACCTATACCAACAATTGCTATTTTAATTTTCTCCATTTTCACACCTTTCATAAAATGCTTAAAATATTTTAAATGATATGGTATTCATTAAAATTTCTATATTAATTATTTATATCTTTGTACTTCCTTATTTATTTATCTTTAATTTTTAATTTAAAAGTTTATTTCTTTTTTTAAAATTCCAGTGCTTGGGTAATTTTTGCACTCATATCGTCAGCTTGGTGTAAAGCGATGGCTTCGGGAGTTTTAGGATCAACAGAAGAGCCCCATCCTAATTCTACTTTGCCATGATGGCTTAATATTAAATGAAGTAATTGGGTTTTGGTTTCTTTTGAAATGTTTAAATAATTCATTTTTTCTTTAAGCAGGCATCCGCCAATAAAGAGATGTTCTAACATCATTCCTTCATAGTTCATATCAATTTCATCAGTTTTATAATCATAACTTTCTATTTTGCCGATATCATGTAATATAGCACCAGCAATAAGTAAATCTCTGTTTATTTCTTCGTAAATTGAGGAAATTGTTTTACATATTTCAATTACTTCATTTGTGTGAACTAATAATCCTCCCTTATAGTTATGGTGGTATCTCTTTGCAGCTGGGGCTGTAATAAATTTTTCTAAGAATTCCTTATCATTAAATAGGGATGTTAAAACACTTTTAATTTCATGGTCCTTAATTTCGTTAATTGTTTCCAAAATGTAATTTAAGTGACTGTCTTGATTTTCTATTTTTCTAATGAATTCTTCTTCGTTATATTTCTTTGCTAAAATGATTCTATCTATTAGAATGTTGTATTTATTGGAGTTTACTGGGAATTCCTGTATTTTACCAACAATATTGTATACGGTGTTTTCTTCTATTTTATCAAATTCATTATTTGCCTTTTTGTTAAACATTCTTCCTTTTATTTGTCCTGTTTTATCTTGTAGCACTAATTCTAGGTATGGTTTGTTATTTTTTGTTCGTTTTACTGTCTTTTCTTTAACAAGGAATTGGCTGATAATTCTTCTTGTTTTATCGAATTTTTTTATATAGTCTTTTTCTTTTTTTGGCAATTTTTTCTTCCTTTAATATTTTATATTTAGAGTTTGTTATTCTTTTGATTTATTTTTAATCAAATTGTAGGTTCCATTCTTTTAATAATTATTATCATGAATAATATTATCATGGGGAAAAATATTAGATATAATATTAAAAGCAATTCTTCTTTAATTATGGAACCCATTACTGTAGTGGCTGCAATAATCATTATAAATGCTATTACTGGAAGAAGAACTGCTATGAACATGTAAATTAGCATTATTGCATTGAGCTTTTGTGAATATTCTTTGTATTTTATTTTCAGGTTATATGAATTTTCATTTGCTATGCTGTTTAATGTATCTGCTAAATTTCCTCCATTATTTAATGTCCTTATTATTTGGTTGATAACCTTATTTAGTATGGCTGTATTGGTTCTTTTTGATAAATTATTGAATGCTTCTATATAATTCACTCCGTATTGTATTTCGGTTAGTGTGATATTAAATTCTTCACTTAAACTTCCATAATTTGATTTGGATATAGTTTTCATTGAATCATATAATCCTATTCCTGCTTTTAGTTGTGTTGATAGTTGTCTTAATGCGTAGGGCAAATATTTTAATATTTCTTGTTTTCGTTGTTCTTCCTTTATTTTTGGTAGAAATTTTAGGTATAATAGGAAAATGATTATGATAATGCTTATTTCTAAGAATAATATGATATTATGTGTGAATAATAGGAATAGGGGTGGTATAATTAACAGATACCTCTTATTTTTTTTATCTTCTTTACTTTCATCCTTATTGATTTTGATTATTTCATTCAATGTGCTTGTTTTAATTTGTTGATTGTTGTCTTTGGCAGATTTGTATTTTTTAAACCTGATTGTATCAATAAGGTAAATGCTTTTCCTACCTATAATTATTAGAGTTTGTTTCATAATTTCATTAAATATTGAATGTGTTTTTATTTAAATTATAAACTACTATAATTATTGATTATTTTTTTTGTTTCATATACATTCCTATGTTCATAAATGCTATTTTCTAACAAATATTTTTTTCTTAATTCTACTTCTTCTAAAATGTCCTTGTTTGTTAAACCTTTCATACTTGCAATTTTATTCATTGCATTGGAGGATATTGCTATGTAATTAATTGTATCCGTATTGTAATCATATTCATAAATTTTATTGATTTGTATGTTGTTGTTTTCTATTCCAACAACTTCAGCAACTTCAGATATTCTTCTGATTGTGCCTATTTGTGGATTATATATTCTATTTTGCATTATGATGAAATCTATGGAATTTAGCATTATTGTGGGCACATTCATTGGAGGGTTTTGTAATCTGGTAATTGTTTCTTGTGATGTGTTTGCGTGTAATGTTCCCATTCCTGAGTGTCCTGTGTTCAGTGCAGTAAACAAGGTCATTGCTTCTTTGGATCTTACTTCACCTACAATGATTCTATCGGGACGTTGCCGCAATGAATTTTTTAATAGGCTATCCATATTTATTTCCCCCTTGTTTTCAATGTTTGGTGGTCTTGTTTCTGTTCTGATAATATGTTTTTGCGGAATTTGTAATTCTAAAGTATCTTCTATTGTAATGATTCGTTCTCTTTCAGGAATAAATGAGGTTAAGGTGTTTAATGTGGTTGTCTTTCCAGAACCAGTTCCTCCAGCTATTATAATATTGGATGGCCTTACATTTAATCCATCTATGGCTATCCATAAAAATGCTGCCAGATGTGCACTGATAGTATTTGATTTTATCAGGTCAAATATTGTCAATGGATCTTTTCTGAATTTTCTAATTGTTACGGTTGGTCCATCCGCCGATATTGGAGGTAATGTTGCATTGACTCTACTTCCATCAGACAATCTTGCATCTAGAATGGGGGTTTGGTTGTCTATTTTTCTTTGAACAAAGTTGGAGATTTTATCAATAATTTGTTTGATTTCTATTTCTGAAAGGGTGATTTCCGTAATCATCATTCCCTTATTTCTATGGTAAACGTAGACGGGTTTATCAGAACCGATAATCATAATTTCTTCCAAATTATCATCTTTTATAAGTGGATTAATTTTTCCGTATCCTTTCAAGTCATTGTTTAGTCTGTTGTATATATTTTCCGTGTTTTTTACTTTGTTTTGTATGAATTGTTTAATTTCTTGTTCTTTTAATGATATGCTTTCATCGTTAACTTTTTGAGCTATCAGTTCTTTTCTAATTTTTTCGTATTCTTTTTCTTCTTTTTCTGTTAATTTGATTGTCTTGTCTGTTTTGTATACTTCTATTTTGTTGTTTTCGTTTTTCATAATGTGTTTATATTATTAGTATTACAACAATAATATAAAAGTATTACTATTTTAAAAGATAATTATCATAATTTCTAAATATTAAATCATGAAATGCAACTGTAATCAATCATGTATAGAAAAAAAGGATGAATTACTAAGAACAGTTAAAAAAAAATATCAACCCTGTTCTGATTGTAATAAAAAAATATTAAAAAAATCAATTCCTCTAAGAAATCAATTAATAATAGAACAATTTGATAAAAACACACAAAAATGTCCTAAATGTGGAAAAAGACACATAGACATAGTAATGGCACATGCACTAAAAATACTTATGGAAGAAAAACAATTGCCATCCTCTTCTTCAATAAGAAAAACGGGAACACCCCTAATAACACCAGCAGCATATCAGGAATACATGCCGTACCTATCCGAAAAAACATTGGTGCTAATAATTAGCAACGTCAATAAAAAAACTGCACAAAGAATGATTGATGAAATTCCGGAAATCAAAGCAATAATAAAGGGAAACATACAAAACACAATAGGAATAATGGATGAAAAAACCGATAAACATGAGTATGAATTACTTTCCGGATGTGACATAAGATGTGACATACAAAATACCGATGTTGGTGAAATAGCAATATATAAAAATCAAAGTAAAATACATATTGAATATCCAAAAAAAGAGTCTCCAAAAATAACACAATTAAAACAGGTTCTGGAGGGATACGATTCACCTGCAGTAATAGATGCAATGTGTGGACCTGGAACACTGGGAATATATGCAATAAAGAAAAATGCAAAAAAAGTATTATTTAATGATATAAATGAACATTCAATTGATGCATTAAAAACAAACCTTAAAATTAATGAAATAAACGAAAACAAATATGAAATAACAAATAAAAACCTTCTTGAATTGGAAAAAACTATACATGAAAAATATGACATAGCATTAATCGACGCATTTCCAGGAATCAATACAAGTGAATACATAGAATCTTTGAAAAAAATATCTAAAGAAGTTATAATAATATAAATTCTTTAAAACAGTCCCAGGTAGGTAATTATTGAAGGAAGTATTAAAACACCCATCAAATTACTTTTACTGATATCCAAATAGTTTGTAATGTATCCAAGACTAATGCTGGTAATGTAACATAACAATACAAACCATAAACAACCATTTGAACTAATAGTAAAAGATACGACGATAAACGTAATCAAAACTATTATGGAGATATTTAATTTCCTATAGTTTAATTTCACAATATGTTCAATCATAAAGTCTCCTAATTTTATTGAAATAATACATGCTATTGAAACAGTCAATAAACTCACAAAAATAAAGAAGATAATATGCATCAAAGATATGTCTGATAAAATATTGCTAATATAAACGCTTATAGCACTTCGGGGATTATTTATTAGGTATATTGCGATTAATGAAAATAAAGTATCGGAAATATTTACTCCACTGTTGGTTATTAAAAATTCTTCAGGTGTAACATTTTTATTTAAAGTTAGCGTTTGGGCAATTATTGTTCCTTGTGCTGGACCTAATCCTGGAAGTAAACCTAAAATACAACCAGAAATGCTTCCGGCAAATACTGATTTTTTAAATTTTTCATCTATAATTATGCTGATTTTTTCTTTTTGTGGTGGAATTATTGATTCACTATTAATACTAAATAATAAAGTACTTATGCTAAATAATCCTGATAATAAACTTAACAATCCTAAACTACTGCCGACATTACTTCTTAAAACAAATATGCCAAGTAATCCTGATGTTAAAAAGATTAAAATACTATTTAAAATGCTTCCTTTTTTGTTAAAATATAATAAAATAATAATCATGGTAAAAAGCAATAGGTATCCGATATAATTTTTTAATGAATTGTATATTATTGGAAGTACAATGCAAAGTAGGGGCATAAATAATGTTAACATGATTATTGAGAACAAACCACCTAAACTCACTAGACGTATTGCCTTTTTTCCCTCTCCTTTAAAGAGTAATCTATGTCCGGGCTGTATACTAAGTATTGTGTCTTCATTAGGCAATCCTACTAATAATGATGGAATAAACTCTATCATTGCATGACATAAGGCTATACTTACAAAAAATGAACATAATGTTAAGGGGGTAACCTTTTTAAGAATGCTGTCCGAAATTGAAAAAATCAGTATTCCAACTGTGTTGACATGTAATCCGGGGGTTATTCCAGTAATGATTCCTAAAATTATTCCAAGGATAACTGCAAAAAATATTTCTATCATAACAAATTTAATAAATATTCTATAAAAAGTAATACTTATATTTTGTTACAATAACAATAAAAAAGCAATGAAAATAAAATAATTTTTGAAAAAAAAGATTTATGTGTTGTAAATATAATATTTACATTAATCTTGTCATGTGGGTAACTTCTACAGTTGCTACATCAGCAAGGTCTGCAATAGCTTTTTCTGCAGGTTCACTTCCACCTTCACCATCGTCTACAACAATAGTCACGATTAAAGCAACCAATCCAAAACCGATAGGTTCTTCTTCCATTCTTTCGAATTCGTTATCATCTACAACTCTTTTAATGTCTTCTTTCAATGCTTCTAAGTCTACTTCAGGACTTTCAGGCATGACTTTTAATGTAACTGCTACTTCTCCCATAATCAAATCTCCTTTATGTTAATAAATTAATAAGAATCTAAGGTCCTTTGAAACCACATTCACAATTGTATTCATGTCCAAAAGTTCTGCATTTAGGACATCTGTAAATTTCTGCATCACATTCTGGGCAGTGGAATTTAACATATTCGTCGATTGGTGAAATTTCTTGTTTACATGAAGTACAAATCATTTTATCTGCCATATTATTCTTCTCCTATAATTTTTGTATAATAATTATTTATTATCTTATCACTGTTTAAATGGTTTAGCACCCTGTCAGGATATTTGCCATTCATTACATAACAGTTTAAATTATAATTAATTAGTAATTTAGGTAAACATTTATCTACACAAGTTTCTTTAAAAAATAATAGTTTTTCTGCTCTAATCTTCCTGACTAGTTTTTTATTATTTGAAGAAATGTTACCATTATATATACCATCTATATTTGATAATATTAATAGTTTGGCATTTATTTTATGTGCAAGCCAACAAGCAATAGAATCACTAGTAATGTTCCAAGAATTTTCCAGAGGATTATTCCGTTTAAGCAAATCATAACATAATAATAGAGGTATCCCATCCTGTTTATGCACCTTTTCAATATCTTCAAGAGATCTAACTGTTTGAATATGCTCATTTTTATCAGCAATACAATTTCCAATAATATCCATACATGTTATAGCATTCCAATGATTAACCTCATCAGAATAATGATATTTCTCATCATATTCTCTAAGTTTATTCGCTAACTGACCACCACCATTGACTAAAACAACTTTCTCATTAGATTCAACTAAAGTCTCACATAATTGTTCGGTATGCTCTGGAAATAAACTACCACCAATTTTTACAACAGTAACCATAAAAATCAACTACAATAATTTCAAATGTCCTGTTAATCTATCAATTTCATCATCAGAACCAGGACCAACACCTAAACAGGTCTTAGTAGAAGGTTCAATCTGGGTATGGCCGGCGTCAGTAATTAAAGCACAAACCAAACCACTTTCTTTAACAAGGGTATGCAACTCCAATAATTCCCGTTCAGAACTAACTTTTAAAACAACCTTCTTCTGGCCAGTCAATTCCCACTTTCTAACATCTGACTTATCCGACTTTTTATAACATTCAAGACATGCATGACAAGCTTGGGCAGCAATCTTACCTTTGCCCATTTTCAAATCAGTTCTCATAACAATAACTTGCTTCATTTAATTCCCCTACACAATATATTTGTCCGGTATTAATCGTTTACCAACTCTTGATGAATCCACACAATAAACTTCCATTCCTGGAATTATACTACGTACAACAGGAATATCAATACTTCGTGTTAAATCAACGTAATATGCATCTTCAATATTGGATAATTTAAGTAATTCCATGGTAGTGTTAATATTGTCTTTAAATGTATCTTTAGAATAATCTTTCATATCATTTAATGAAATTTTTTCATCAGAATCTCTAAACCAATGCTTATTAAGACGTTTCATCCTATCATAACCGGTTTCTCTAAGCAAATTTGCACGAGTAGTATCTTCCCTTGTACCATGAATTTGGGTAGCACGACTTTGAGCAACTTCAGTAATAGCTCTAATGGCTGCAATCTCCGGATTAAGATGAGTACCAATACCTAAAGTTAATAGTGCAGGATCCTTCAAATTCAAATCTTCTGAAACAGCACCAATTGTAGGAATATTATTTTCACTTGTAAGATTGATTAACTTTAATGAAACATTAGCCTCATCGAACTTATTAATCAAATCCCTAATATATTCATTGGTTGAATCTTCACACAATATCTCTTCTTTATTGTCCTTGAATGCTTCAAATAAACTCCAGGAATCTCTTTCAACAACTTCCATCATCCCATGAAAAATAGCTTCTTCAAGAGTATTCCCCGAAGCTAAACCATTCGTGTTTGACAAGAAAAGGTGATGAACATTATCATTGTTATAAGGGTGATAAACAGCATTTGATGGAATCAGGATTTTATCACCTGTAACCACGGAAAAAGCTTCATTCCATTCAAGTTCCTCATCATCATAACTTTTTGCTGGCAAGATTAGTTCATTAGGATTAAGACAATCGATTTCATCATATTTTTTAGAAACTGTATTTTCATTATCCTGCATTTCAGCAGAATACCTTTCAACAGCTTCCATAATGGATGAAACCTTTGCATGTATCTGGGATGGACCTTTACCTGCATAAATACTAACAGCACCTTCTGAAGCCAACGGACGTACAGAAGTATAAACTGGAACCTTAATCCTATCTAGATGAGTAATTTCCGATGTTCTTGTCAATCCAATATCGTTTGTTATTTTAAGAATTTTATCTAATGTTTCATCAGGATTAATACTTCTATGAGTAGATTTTTTATACTTTACAGGTGATTCGTTTAACATTTTATCAGACTAATATATTTAATTAATTAGTATTATCTTTGTAATTATTTTATGATATTTTTTTACTCTGACTAAATCTATTAGTTAAATTAATACATAGTAATAAGTAAGAAAAAAAAATTCGTGGAAGTAAAAAAACAATGAAAGAAGAAGAAATATTAAACCAATTATCAGAGGAAAACATTGATTCAATGTTTGTTTACAAGCCAGAAAACATCAAATACATTTCAGGTTTTTATCCATCAAGTTATGCTTATCTAATAATTCAAGAAGAGCCTGTATTGTATGTAAATAGTATCGACAAGGAATCTGCAGAAAAGTTATCCCAAATAGAAACAAGGGCCGTTGAAAAATTATCGGAAGTAAAAAACATATTAAAAGGTAATATAGCAGTAGAAAGTAGCCTGGAATTTGGAATATTGCAAAATTTATCCGATAATATTGATTCAATAAAAGTATCCAAAGTATTTGAAAACCAGAGAAAAACCAAAACCAAGGAGGAAATAACCAATATTAAAAATTCCATAGGCATAGCAGAAAATGCAATAAAGGAAATTGACTTTACCAGTACTGAAAAATATGCTGCAGCATCATTAGAGTTTGACATGACAATAAACGGTTCAATCAAACCGGCATTTGATACAATAGTAGCATCAGGTAAGCGTTCAAGTTCTCCACATTCAGAAACATCAATGAACAGGGTTGAAACACCCATAGTTGTTGATTGGGGAGCAAAATATAATCATTACTGCTCTGATATAACAAGAACATTCATTGATACGGAACGACAGGATGAAATTTGGAACATTGTACTGGAAGCTCAAAAAGCTGCAATAAATACCATTGCTCCTGGGGTAGCAATTGCTGATGTTGACAATGCCGCAAGGGATGTAATAACCGAATATGGTTATGGCGAATATTTTATCCACAGTACAGGTCATGGTTTTGGATTGGACATTCATGAAGACCCCGTCATATCAAACAAGGTTGAAGGAGTTCTTGAAGAAAACATGGTTATAACAGCAGAACCTGGAATATATATTCCAGGAGAGTTTGGTGTAAGAATTGAAGATGATATATTAGTTAAAAGAAAAAGTGAAGTGCTAACTTCTTTAGATAAAAAATTAGACTTCTTATTATAATTTTCTTTTTGTTTAACGCATACTCAAAAATTTTTTTCTCTTTTTTTAGTAGATTTTTTTTAATTTTGCATATCATGACTTATTTTTTAATAACAGTTTCTATTCATAGTTTAATATTTTAATTCCTTATTATACGGGGGGGGTAATGAATTCATATCTTTCTCATAATATTATATGAAGAAAACAGGCAATTATGACAAAATATGTTAAGTATCACTGAAGGTATATCAATAATGAAAATAAAATATAAACTATAGTTTTTTACCAAAAGTTTATACCATTTAATAAACATATATATTTCTATGAAAACTGAAAATAAAAAAGTCGAAGATTATTTATCATTAAAAGAAATGAATGACTTATTAAAAGAATATAGGGACTCTTATGAAATATATAGACATTTATTATTAATTAGAATGGTTTATAAAGGTGAAACCATTTCTAAAGCTTCTGATAATTTAAATATATCTCGTAAAACTGGTGAAAGATGGATA
>JAFRMD010000098.1 GCA_017430835.1 Methanosphaera sp. | reverse complement strand
TAATTGAAGATTAAATAGTTGTATGATATTATATCGTACTTTAACATTTATTTAATCAATGAAAAAATAAAACAATTTATTAAATAATGTTATAAGGTTAACAGACATCAAAACTCAGACTGTATTTTGGACACTGCCAAATTATGTTGCACTAGTTTTTTTATACAGACTGGTATATCTAAATAATATCTTAAACATAACTAATATTATAAGGAGTCATTTAATATGATGCCTACTAATGTACCAAAAAATATTGATAAATACTTTTTCAATAGAACAAAAGATATTAAGAAGATAAACCTACAAATAAGCAGTATTTATGAAGATTTACCAAATCAATTGTTGATAACTGGAAATAGAGGTGTGGGAAAAACATTTCTGTTAAAAAAAATCCTACATGATACTAATAATAAAACATTAACAGCATACATCGATATATCAAAGATATATTCATCAAATAAAAAAGTTACAGAAGAAGAAATATTAAAAGAGATGTTATCTATTATCTATGAATCATTAAGACAAAAACAATCTGTTCTTAAGAACTTCAATGACAACATCAAAAATATCATTACGAATATTAAATTACATGATTATGAATTTACTGATACTGCAAGTATATTTGATATCCCTATTCCAAAAATTAAAGAGAATTACAAGGCTTTAAGTAAATTTGTAATGGAACTTCCACAGAAAATAATTGACACATCAGATGAAATAGATGCATTTATACTAGTATTTGATGAATTCCAATTTATAAAACATGTTGAAAATCCCGAAGCATTTTTCTGGCTTTTTAGAAGTTATATTCAAGATCAATCAAATGTATGCTATATTTTCACTGGTTCAGTAAGTAAAAGTGCCGATATAATAGAGGATATTAATGGTCAAAGAGGAGCATTTGCCGGTCGTATGATTCAAATAGATATAGAAGCATTTACTAAAGAGGAAACATACAAGTATCTTAATGAAAAAGCAGGAGATATAAAATTTACGGATGATGGATTTGATAGATTTTATAAATGTACAAGAGGAATACCTGCATACATAAATACATTTTGTAATGTTTTGGATTCAGGTAAAATATATGATGAAGAAATGATTAAAGAAAGTTTCATGATGAAAATGGATCAGATAGTTATCATGTGCTTATATGTATGGGGAAATCTAAGTGATTATGAAAAAACCATAATAAAAATATTGGTTGATGAAAATGGATTAACATGGAATAATCTTCTTGAAAAAACAGGATATTCAAAATCTACATTAACAAAATATATTGATTCGTTAAATAATAAGGCAATACTGGGTTATTCCCATGATAATATTTATATGATTAATGATATGATGTTAGTCACATGGCTAAAACATAAAAAGGAAACAGAAGGTCAATATCCTTATAAAATATAATTTAAGATAAACTTTTAGCAATATACTAGAATACTCCAAATAAAAGCCTGAAATGATTTAAAAAAATTATTGAAGTATTGCATATATTTTTAATGAATGTCATCTCTTATTGTATCAAATAATGTTTTGAATGCGGTCTCGTCTTCAGAACCCTTTTCATAGATATGGTATTTGACGCCATTTTTTTCAAAGTAGGTTTCCTTAATTTTTACTTTTGGATTTTCAGCTATTGCAATCTTTAGTTCGGTATCATTTATGGTATATGAATAGGTTGAGACTGAATTGTTTCCATATTTGCTTTTCATTTGATTGACTTTCTTGTCAAAGGAACCTCCTTTTTTAACTTCATAAATTCCTATATTCGTTCTTAGACTGGAAAAAAGAACTCCATTATCACTTATTTTTTGAATATCATAACCCTCCGGGATATCTACAGTTGAAGATCCGACAGCGGCAGTTGAACAATTACTGTTAGGTGCTATATCCGGATAGGTGATGTATATGATTGTACAAAGAATAATTAATAGAATTACCAGTATTATTTTTGCCAGTTTTGTGTTCATATGATACCACTTAATTATTATTTTATTTTATCCTATATTTAAATATGCTTTCACTTATAGGTAAATTATGGGGGATTATCCTGTTATTTAACGAAATCTGATTAGATTAATTATATTCTAATATAAAATAATTATGTTTTGCGTGTTATTTTTCTTCGCAATAATAAAGATGTCTAATAGCTTTATACTCCATTTATATGTGAAATTTTCATAATTATGGTTAATCCTGTATTATCCTCTTTAAATTTACAAAAGTGGAGTTATGTAGTTGATACTGATATTCATCGTGCTTTCAATAGCGTTTTCAATATCAAATGTTGGATTGAACAACATGACTTCATTTCAATTCTATCGATTATTAAGGTAGGTGTGGGTGTATGATGGAATAATAGGAGATCTTTAACAATATTTGTGTCAATGGAGTAGGGATATCCTACTGAATTTTAAGAATTAACTGTTTTAACCTGCTTATAGTTGCTGTTGAAAATGTGGTTGAAATGATATGACTTTTTTTATGAATATTTCATCATTTTGATTTTATCTGATCAATAATATAACATGTTATATTGGTTTTGTATGATATTGAAGGGTTTTATTTTTTTGATAAAAAAAGTTAAATGGGTTTGGAGTTGATTGTTATTTAATGGTTTTTATTTATTTAGTATTGTGTGTTTTTATTGATGTTGGTGTTTTGTTTTAGTACTATTCTGTGTGTCCATTGTAGTTGTTCTTGTTTGATTCTTTTTTGTAGTCCTTTGAGTGTTCTGTATATTCTTTTGTGTTTTCTTGGTAGTGTGGTTCTGTAGTAGTTTTCTACTACGTTATTGGTTGCTGGTATTTTTTTGTTTTGTATGTGGTTTAGTAATATGGCTATGTTTTTGTTCATTTTTTCGAGGAATTTTTTTATGATGGGTTCTAGTTGGTTTCTTTGGTTGTATATTGTGTGGAATCTACGATAGGCTTATTTTTGTTTTTGTGATTTGAATATTTTTTGTATTCTCTTTTTATCCTTGTCTATTGTTTTTAGTTCTTTTTTTATTTTTTTGTTTTCTTTTCGTAGGTCTTTGTTTTTTTGTTCTAATTCGTCTATTTTGTTTTTGTTTTTGATTCTTTTGGTATCACTATGGGGCATTCTTCCTTTTGTTGGTGGGTATTTGTTTTTTCTTTGTGTGATTTTGTCTTTGTTTTCTTTTATTTTGTTTTTGTTTGTTTTTATTTTTCGGTTTAGTTTGTTTATGTGTTTTTGTAGTGGTGTCATGAGATTTTGCATTAGGTGGAAGAAGCATCTGTGGTGTACGGCTTTTAATGCTTTGATTATTGTGTTGTATGTGTTTCTGTCATCTGTTGTTATGCTTTTTAATGGTTTGTCTTTGAGGTTGGATTCCATGAATTTTTTTATTGTTGTTTCAGTGAATTCTTCTTCATTTACTAGTGTATCTGCTATTATTAGTTTGGTGTGAACGTCTATTAGTGTCATTCGTAAGTATAATATTTTATTTACAAATACGTACTGTTCATCATATGAGAAATGTCCTGATGGTTTTATTCCTCTTTTTTTGATTTCATCTTGTTGGATTTTCATTAATTTATCATAATATTTCCAGAATGATGTTATTTCACTGTAATAGATTGTTGAAGGTGAAATATTTGTTTTGTAATAATGGTTTAGTTCTTCTGATTTGGATTCATATGATCTATAACTAATTAATGAAGAGTTTGTTCCACCATCACGTACTTGGCGTGTGTAACAACAATGTTTATCTCTGTATTTAGCTAATGAAGATTTTTTAAGAACGTTACATTTTTTATGAATATAATTTTGCAATTTAACAATTCTTTTTTTATTCCAGTTACGTTTAGATTTACCATTAAATTGCAATTTTCTACTACATTTAGGACAGATAATATTTGTTTTAATAAAACAAATAGTCTTATGTTCATGATCTGCACAATAAAATAGATAATCAAGTTCCTTTTCTTCAACAGTCTCTTTAACGTAAAGACAATCCTCTTTACCAAAAAATGTATAATTTAGTTCAAACATACTATTATTGTATGTAGGGTATATATTTCGTGTCATAATAATATATATTACCCTATATATTATTTAAAGGTTATTATACACTTATTTTAACATAATAACAATTAATCAATATCATATAATAAAATAAACTTAATATATCCTAGATTATTGATATTTAAATTATATTATGTCTTTTTTTAAATTTTTAAACTCTTAAAATATATTTTAATAAAACTTAGCATAAAAGTGTTTAAATAATGAATACTTTCTTTAATTTAATTAATTTTATAAAAAAGGAGTTTATTACTTTTTGTAGGTTATGTTATTTATATATTGATTGATGTTTTTTTAATAAAGTCAATATATGTGGTTAAATTATTGAATTTTCAACCACATTTTCAACAGCCACACTATAATAAACAAATTATTATATAAATAGTTTAACACTTATAAAATCATTCATGATGATTAATTTATTAATCATATAAGTATTTATAATCTGTATGATGATAACACCCCTAAATATTAAGAAATAATAATCTATAACGAAAATAAAATCCTGATATAATCTATATAAACTAAATAAATCCAATGATTAACTATCTAAATACTAAATAAATGAACATATTTATTAATAATTAAAAATAAATATAAAATTGATAATAATTTTTATGATAATCCCTTGAAACGGCAATGTTTTTCTGGATACACGTTTCTTTCTTGACAAGCACCATATCACAAAGGGAGTATGGAAAAAATACTACTGATTTACAATGAATATTCCAATAATTCAGTAAAGGCAAATTAATTCCATATTAATTATTATCAAAATATATCGTATATGGAAGGTGAAAACATTATGGATAAGAATGTTAAAAGAATGTTCTTTGTATTAACATTATTTACACTACTTTTAGCCATATCGACGGTAAGTGCAACTGATGATATTGATGATACAGGTGTCATTACTGATACACCAGCTGATGTGACAAGTGAAGTAGTTTCAGAACAGAGTACTGTTTCTGATAATGATGTAATTAATACAGGCAATGAATATAAAAAAGAAACCCCAAATAGGGGTGCAACTAGCAGTATAACAACAACACATAGTGTATCAGTAGACAGCTTAGATGACTTAACTACAATTGATGATGACACGACTTATGACATTATAACAGATTTAACACTAGGTACAATCACGGCAACAAATAAGCAAAATGTTATATTTACAAGTACTACTGGTGCAAAACTAACAAACTCCGCATTTGCATTAAGTGGAACAAACTTGCAAATATCTAATTTAGAATTTGAAAATACAAACACAAATTATCCAATTACAATCACTGGTTCTACAAATGTAATTGTAAATGATAATATTGTTACATATCGTAAAGAAACATCTGGTGATACATTTGGTATATATGTGGCAATGTCTGATTATGTGACTGTTACAGAAAACCAAGTAAATGTAACTGCTTATCCACAAGAGATGAACTGGTTCCCAATTCCTGAAGATGCTGAAGAACCAGATTATTATGGAGCACCACAAATTAGTGGGATTTTATTAAACAATACTAATCATACTGATGTGACATATAATATAGTTAATGTTAACAGTACTAGTCCAACTGTTGACCATACTATGGCAAGTACTTTTGATGGAATAGCAATACTGAATAATTCTCAATATGATAATATAAATTATAATACTGTAAATGTCAACGGATCAGAGTATATGTATGGTATCTCATTAAGTTACTACCTTAGCAATATGAATGTTAATAATAATATCATAACCGTTAATGGTAGTAATCATGTAGCTGGAATACAAGCAACATCAACAACGAACTCTAAAATTAAATCCAATCAGATAACAGGTAACTGTACTGCAACAAGTGGTACTACAATGAGTCTTGAAGCATTTGCATATGGAATTGTATTGTCTACAGAATTATACCAATCAGAAGTATGTGAAACATATTTCAATGAAATAGATGATAATACAATCTCATTAAACTCAACCATAGCATATGGTATTGAGTTAAACAATGCAGATTACAACAATATTACAAATAATAATGTTCACACATATGGAAATGTAACAATGGGACTTGGAATATACAATTCAAGTTACAACAACATAACAGACAACTACTTTATAATAACAGGAGAAACAAGAACACTTAATCCATATATCTATGAAGCGATATATCCAGTTACAACAGGAATAAAATTAAATGAGACATCAACATATAACTATATTGTAGGAAACCATATTTATGTGGTTGATACTGGAAGTGTTGAAGCATACTCTGCCATGTTTTGTTCTACTGGAGTAAACACCATAGGTGGTAATTATATGACTGGACTAGGTACTAATCCTGGACAAGTAAGACATGGAAATGCTGGAATATGGTCAAACTGTTATATAGATATAGGAAATAATGTAGCTTACCAATGATAGTATGAAATATTATAAACAAACCCTTTTTTTATTTTTTTTAATATTAATAATAGGTTCAAGTGTAATTTATGCAGTAGATTCTGAAGATACTATTGCAGATACACAAAGTTTTGTTTCGGAAAATCAAACTGTAACATCTGACCCTATTACAAATACTGAAAAAAATATTAAAACTGAACCCAAAACAATAGTTTTAAACAGTAGTAATTATAAAGATTACGTTACTGATAAGCAGTTTAATGAAAATGTATCTGCTGGTGATACGATAGATATTCAAGGAAAACTTGATAGTGCAAACTTTGCACTAGATATATCAAAACCGGTGAATATAATCTCCTCTACAAATGATGGATATATTAACTTCCATACGGGTGATTACCTTGATTATGCTGAAAGTGAAGGAGGAATATTTAGAATTACAGAAGAAGGTGCCGGAACAAATATTACAGGAATAGTCTTAAATAACACGAGATTATCTGTAGAACATACAAGAGATGTGGTAATAAATAATGTTTCATGTATTTCTAATGCCAGTATCGGAAGAAATGTTGGTGCAGTAAGTATACGTGAAGGATCAGAAAACATCACAATAACCAACAGCTACTTCAGAACAGAAAGTAATGGTGGGCATAGTAATGTAGTATTTGCAATAGCATACAATTGTCTATTCGAAAACAATACCGTTGAAGGATATGTTGATACAGGAAAAATGATTGGAAATTTGTTATACTTAACAACATATAATACCGGAAACGAAAATCCAATACCACACAATGTAAATATCACACTTAGAAATAATATCATTCGATCATATAATGTACCAGAAAGTATGATGACTTGTTGGGGTCTAGTACTGGAAGGATACGGACATCTTATTGAAAACAATACTATCAATCATTCAAACTTAGCTGTAACAGGTCAATATAGTGATCCAGAATATGGAACAGATACTGAAATAGGCAATGTAATATTCAGAAACAATATTATTTTACGTGGAGATACAGGATTACCTTTTAAGGGTGAAGTATACAACAATAATTTTGTAAATGAGTATACCACATCAGTCGGAAAATCTAAAGTTTACAATAATACATTTAAAAATGTCCTAATTTCTAATAATACAACTTTTGAAAACAATACTGTAGAACATGTTACGATATCTGGGGATAATGTCCTAATTAATAATAATATTATAACCACGGCTAATAATGATTATGCTATTGATATTAAATCTAGTGCCGGTGAAAATATTACCATCACCAACAATAAATTAGCCAGTTATCTTGCAAGAGGTTCTGATTCAATAAATGGAACAGCAATACTAGAAAACAATACTCCTACAAATTTATATGTTATTATTAACGATACTAATTATGAACAATTTTTAACAATAAATACAAATAACATGGGATATTATCTTAAAGATAATATTAAAGATAATGATTGGATATGTTTTGATTATTCTGAAATAGAAACAGGAAATCAAATAACACTTGGTACAGCTGACATGAATGAAAGTGGAACATTATACAACCTCACTATTTTCAATACTACTAGTGACATAATTACTGATTTATATGTTGGAGGTAATATTACAATATTAAACACTAAATTGATTTCATGCATATATGGATTTAATTCATTTAATTATAATAGACCATTTGACTTGACATTGATTAATTCAACGATTGGATCAATTTATCAATTTTTTGTCCAATTTGGTGCATTTCATATTGATGAAAATTTACATAAAGACGATACAAGTGTTATTCTAAATAATCAAGACAATAGTGCATTAGGCACTTATGTTGATAATGTATTTTATGTAAATAGAAGTGTTAATTGGATTAGATATGGGATTAGTCCATTTGATGGTATTCTTGATAGTAATGTGACTGAATCTGCACTATTACTAGTTAATAAATACACGCCTAATTCAGAAACGGATAGTGTAGCAGAAATTACAATAGATAAACCAGTGAACATTATAGGATTTAAAAATCAAGGATATATCAATACGAACATTAACTTCGTAAGTGGTAGTTCTGGATCAAATATTTCAAATATATATATTAATGGATCAATTACTACTAGATCATCATCCATTAATATAGATAATTGTACTGTAGTTAACGGAGTAAATGTGAATTCACCTTGGAGTAATATTACAAATTCATTATTATACAATACTATAAAAACGAATAATGCCCGACAATGTAATTTCATTAACAATACTATAATTACTACTGAAAATTATACTATAAACAACCATGTGATGTCTTTAAATTCAGTTTCTACAAATAATACCTTAATTAAAGGTAACCTTTATGGTGAAGATTCAGCTCTAAAAAACAGATTAATCTGGACAGGTAATTATCCATTATATCCAGTTGATATACAAATCGATAGTTCAGATAAAATATGCAAAGACACACCAGAAAATATTACAATTTCCGTAATCAATAACAACACGGATACAAATGTTCTAAATGGGTATGTTGAAGTATATTTAGATGGAGTGTTCCAAGCAAATAGCACATTAACTAATGGTGTTGCAACAATAATTGTAAAATCATCTGATGTGAAAACAATGCCACTTAAAGTATGGTACTACTCAAACAACAAATATCAAAATACAACCAATTATAAACTTGTCAATATCACTAAAAAAGATGTAAACATTGAAGTAGATGAGTTTTCTGCAAAGGTTAATGAAAATACAACGATAACAGTTCATTTAACTGAAAACAATAGTAACGTGGCAGTTCCTAATGGGACAATTAAATTAAAATTTGATACACAAGTAGAAACTGTAAACATAACAGAGGGTATTGCTACAATAACCTTGAAAACAGAGGAAGATTGGATTTTAGCAGAAAATATGACAATAATTTTCGATGAAACAGATGATTACAACAATAACTCCATAACAATACCTTTAAATACTACATTAGGTGATGTGATAATCACTAACAGTAAAGTAAGAAAAGATAACGACAATGTTAACTTCAACTTATATGTACAAAACATATTTGGTGAAAATATAATTGAAGGAACAATAATGATCAAAGATAACAATGATAACATCATAGTAGAACAAACAGACATAACAGGTGAAGATGTATTTATTAATATTACCCCTACAGAAGATAATTTAATAATCGTTGAATTTACTGGGTGGGTTTTCTATAACAATACAACACAAATAATTAATATCTCCATCCCACCAATAGATACAATAGTATCATTAGATGACATATCGAGTGTAATGTATATGTCAACAATACTCACAGCAACTGTAACGGATGAAAATGCTAATAACATGACCACAGGTACTGTAACATTTACTGACGGTGAGGGAAACATCATAGCAGAAGCACAAGTAACAGATGGAACAGCAACAACCACCGTAACATTCAACGAGGAAATCAATTCAACCATAACCGCAACATACAATCCAGAAAGTAATGAATATGCAAAAAGTAATGCCACGGTAACACTCAACATACAAAAACCAGTCACACAACTAACAATCGATGAAATAACGCTAACAGCCGGACAAACCGTGACACTAACAGCTAGACTAACCGATCAACTTGAAAACAACATAACTGGTGGTAAAGTAGTATTCAAGGTAAACGGTAAAACACTAAAAGACGCTAACGGTAAGGTAATCTATGCTAAGGTAACAGATGGAGTAGCAACCGCTGAGTACACAATACCAGATTCAATGGCAGACACCAACATCACAGTACAAGCAACATACACTGGAACAAGCAAGTATAACAAAGAAACAAGTGAAATCTCTGTACAAGTAACAAAACCAGAGGCAACACTCACAATAGACGAACTACCAGAAAGCATACAAGCAAACACGAATATAACAATAACAGCCAGAGTACAAGCAGGAACCACGTCGATAACCACGGGTAAGGTAGTCTTTAAAATAAATGGTAAGACCCTTAAGGATTCTAATGGTAAGGTAATCTATGCCAAGGTAGGCTCCAATGGAGTAGCAACCTTATCAGGTTATAATATTGGAGACCTCAAGGCTACAACATACACCTTGAAAGCAGTATTTACCGCGTCAGGCTATGACCGGCTTGAAGCTAATCAGACAATTAGTATTGTGGCATAGCTTGAAATTATTGTAGTAACTCTGATTTTTAACCTCCCACATTTTTATTTTTTTCTTTGCTAAGAGGGTGTGCGACAATTATTTAGCTATGTGAATTGTATATGTTTTTATATTATTTATTAAACATAATATCAGGTCATGTTTGATAATTATGAACATAGTCATAAGAAAATTTGTTAAAAAACATCTAAACGGAATTGTTGCACGTTCTTGCTAATCCTTTGATTGGTTGGCAATATCTAATTTTTCCACAAATTCAACTCATCAATTCAGTTTTAATATATTTTTTATTCATTGGTGATATGCTATCAAATCCGAGGGAAGCCTTAGGGAAATTTGCATCTATTTGTTCTTCTAGCCTTATTTCAGGTAGATTATTCAATAATGGATGTTTATATCTCTCATATAAATCAACAGGTATTTTTTGCCATTGGGATGACAGCATCTTGGGTTATGTTTCTGACTGTTTTAGGTGAGGCTTTGCCGAAAAGTTTTTGATTTCTATGAATTGGATTAAAGGATTTTAAAGGTATGTATAATTCTATTTTTATATTAATTGGGTAGCTATATGATATCATTAATCGTAATTGTATTTTTCATTCTTTTTTCCATAGCATATCTTAGGATGTAGGGGTCTTTTTGTGTCACTTCGAATGTGGGTGAATGTTTTTTTGGTTTTTTCTGGGGGATTGTGTTGAAATCTTTGTTTTTTTCTTCAGTTATGTAATAATTGTTATATTGTTGAAGTTTCAACCACATTTTCAACAGCCCCTAAATTTGCTTTAAATAGTAATTTGACCAACTGATTTTCAACGCTACCATTAGTTCATCGTTATTTAAGATACTTTGTTGATTTTCGTTCATATGTTTATATATGTTCCTATTGTTAATTATTTTTTTGACTAACATTTTCCAAGACCCATGTTATTTTTTCATTCTTTGTTACTAGTAGTAAATTGCAGGAGGCTTTCATGTGATGATAATGAATCAATAGACTTAATATTGATGAATAAGATAAGCTAATAACATAGACGATACTGTTTAATAAAATATATAAAAAGGAGAATTTTCATGGTTGAAACTTTAGTATTTGGACATAAAAGTCCTGATAGTGACACAATAACGTCAAGTTTGGTAATGGCAAACTTGGAAAAAAAACTAGGCAATGTCGAAGCCAAAGCCTACAGGTTAGGAAACATTAACAAGGAAACCGAGTTCATATTGAATTATCTGGATATCGAAGCACCGGACTTACTGGATAAAGTGGAGGATGATGCTAATGTCATATTGGTTGACCATAACTCTCCGGCGGAGTCCGTTGATAACCTGGAAAATGCAAGAATTTTAAAGGTTGTGGATCATCATAAGCTTGCACTGGAAACTTCATATCCGTTATATTTAAGATTTGAACCGGTCGGCTGTACCCAGACAATTCTATGTAAGCTGTATGAGGAAAATGATGTTGAAATAAATAAAGAAATAGCCACTTTGATGCTGTCAGCCATCATATCAGATACCTTGCTTTTGAAGTCGCCGACAACAACAGATGATGACATACAGGCAGTCAAAAAACTTGCCGAAATTGCAGGTATTGACTATGAGGAGTATGGATTGGAAATGCTTAAGGCTGGAACCGACCTAAGTGAGTTCACAATTGAAGAAATATTGTCATTGGATGCAAAGCAAATCGACTTCAAAAATGTAAAGTCTATTGTAAATCAGGTAAATACCGCCGACATATCAGATGTCATGATGATGAAGGATGAACTGGAAGAGGGGATGAATAAGATAATAGAAGATGAAAATCTGGATCTGTTCATGCTGTTAATTACTGATATCATAAACGGCAACTCTCAGGTTATAGCACTTGGTGCTAATGCAGCTCTTGTCGAGAAGGCATATGATGTGAAATTAGAAGATAATACCGTTTTGCTTGAGGGTGTCATTTCACGCAAGAAACAGGTTGTACCGATAATGACGGAAAGTGCTTAAAGATTCTTTCTTCATTTACAAAAAAAGGGATTTCTTAGAATCCTTTAATAACGGATTAAAGAAAATAACTTCCTAAAATATGTTATAAATTAAAATAGAACATCATGTTCTATTTTTTTACATTCATATTTCCACAATTCTCAAATCATTGGTTTTGTTGGTCTTACCTAATGGAAATCCACCGGTAACTACTATCAAATCACCTTCATTCAAGTCAAATTCTTCTTTAGCTATTTTTCTGGAGTTTTCAATCATTTCATCGGTATTTTCATATATATCCGTCAGTACTGGCTTTACTCCG
The DNA here is from genome assembly GCA_017430835.1 of Methanosphaera sp. The sequence goes on along the minus strand of JAFRMD010000098.1, from coordinate 14,825 downwards.
AAGTTCAGGGCAACTTTCTCTGCTATGTGATTTGATGGACAGCAGGCTAGTATCATGGTGTTTGGTCTGAAATTACTAATCTGACGGGCTGATAAACCTGTCATGGTAGGCGTGACTATCGCTTTAATATCAGAGTATTCAACGGCATCCACAACCAACTTGGCAATGCTATCGCTGATTCCTATTATTCCCTGATACTTGACGTGTTTAGTATAGTCGATTTTTGATTCCACATTTTTACATATTCTGCTCATTATCCTGACTGCCTCTATAGGATACTTTCCGACAGTGGTTTCACCGGAGAGCATCACACAATCGGTTCCATCAAGTATTGCATTGGCAACATCCGATACCTCCGCTCTTGTAGGTCGGGGATTTTCATACATGGATGCCAGCATTTCGGTAGCTACAATGGCAAACTTACCCTTTTGACGACATTTTCTGATAATGCTTTTCTGAAGCATCGGCAGCTCCTCCATCGGAACTTCTACTCCCAAGTCTCCACGTGCTACCATGATGCCGTCGGATTCATCGATTATCTCATCAATATTTTCAATGCTCTTCTTGCTTTCAATCTTTGAGATTATGAGAGCATCTCCACCAGATTCTTTAATAATTTCTCGAGCCTCTATTACGTCTTCTTTCGTATTTACAAATGATAATGCAAGATAGTCACATGCATGCTTTGCCGCAAAGGTAATGTCCTTTTTATCAACTTCACTTATGAACTTCAGTTTCAGGTCAACGTCGGGGACATTTATCGTTTTATTGTTCTGGATTTTACCGTTTCCCAGGGCTTCCAATACAACATAATCCTCTTTTTTTTCAATGACCTTTAATTCAAGCAATGCATTGTCTATAAGTACCTTGTCACCTACTTCTATAAAGTCGATTGCTTCTGAGTGATTGACTCCAAATTCATATTCATCTCCAATTATGCAACTCTTGCTCATTTTAATTGTGTCACCTTTTTTAAGGGTTACACTTCCGTCCTTGAATTTCAAGGTTCTAAACTCGGGGCCCTTGGTATCATACATGATTGCTACGGGTACATTGCATTCTTCACGTACCTGTCTTATTACCTCGATTGTTTTAAGTATATTCTCTTGTGTGGCATGACTAAGATTTATACGTGCACAATCCATCCCGTTGTTTACCATTCTGCTCATAACCTCAACGCAATCGGATGCCGGTCCGATACTACAAATGATTTTTGTCTTTTTCACATTATCCCATCCATAACTTCATAGTTGATTGTAAATCAAAGAAAGTGTTAAATAATCAGAATCCACTATTATTGATACATGTCTTATTATTCTTTATTAATTAATAGTTATGGAATGGGAAAGTTATATAATTTGTGAATTAAAGAATTATTAACTATGAAAAAACAGTAATATTTTTAAAAAAGTTATTGGAAGCATTAGCACGTGTGAAAACATGTTTTTTAATGTGATATATTAATCATTCGGGGGTAATGTATATGAAGATAATAATTTATGCATCAGAATACGGTTCAACAAAGCAATATGCAATGGAATTATCTGAAAAAACAGGTATCATGGCAGTTGACTATAGAAAATTGGATGATATTAATTCATATAATACTATAATATATCTTGGTGGCTTATATGCAGGTGGCATATTGGGTATGAAAAAGACATTCAGTAAAATAAGTGATGTTTCTGCTAAAAGGATTATCATTGCAACGGTAGGCTTGGCAGATGTGAGTGATAAAAACAATACCAGTACAATAAGAAAGAATATAAAAGGACAGTTGTCTGATGATGTGTATAACAGGGCCCATATATATTTTTTAAGGGGGGCAATAGATTATTCCCGTCTTGGCCTAAAGCACAAGACGATGATGGCATTATTATACCGAAAGGCAAAAAGATTAAATGAGAATCAAAAAACTGCAGAAGTAAAAGCCATGATTGAAACATATGGTAAAAAGGTTAGTTTCATAGATTTTAACTCTTTAAATCCAATAATTGATGAAATAAAATGATGTTCCTATGATTAATTTATATTAATTTCTATGTTTAAATTATAAAAGTTTATATAAGAAATAATGATATACTAATAGTATTATTTAACGTGCAGTTACATTTGCACATCTAAAATTCTGGAAAAAGTAATACACTCATTAGAGAGGTGATTAAATGGATTCTAAAAAAATATCAATTATTTCAATATTGACTGTTTTAACGGTTATCCTGCTTGGATTGGTAAGTGCATCAAACATTGGTTATACTGGTGGTGCTGATCCTGAAAGGGGTATTTCCATTGAATCGATAGAATTCAATATTCCCGATGGATACATGAAAAATGACTCTAAAACAATTATAAACCAATCAAACAATACGGGAGATAAGGGATATGTTTTAAATCAGCAAACCTATGTGAATGTAATTGGTGAAGAAATAGTAATATCCGTAGTTGAATATGATGATTTTGACGTGGATGCAAAGATGCTTCATAGGATATGTGAAGGGGCCGATGAGAAAACGTTGATGGGCTACTCCGGATATATTAACAGGGGAGAAGATTTTGCTCAGTTTGCCTATGCATATGATAATAAGGCAGTATCCATAACTGCTCCCAATGAAGAATTAATCAATCAAATGCTTGTAGTTGAAGATGCATAATTAACATTAACTAACGTTAATGAAATAAACAATGGTGTGATATAAATGATTATATACTTTTCTGCAACGGGTAACTGTAAATACGTGGCAAAAAGAATATCCGAAGAAACTGGAGATGAGATCATTTCAATGATAGCTTTAAACAAGAACAAGGAGTATACATTGGAACTTAAAAAGGATGAATCATTGGGTATTATAACTCCAACATACTTCTGGGGACTACCTGTACTTGTCAGACAATACCTTTCAAACATGAACATAAAAACGGACAATGACAATCCGTTTATCTATGCGGTAAGTACTTATGGAACAAGTCCCGGAGCATCCATTGCCATAATCGATGACCTATTGAAAGATAAAGGATTTAGCTTAAGCTCCAAGTATACATTAATGATGGTGGATACATGGACGGTGATGTTTGATTTAACAAAAGAGGAGAACATAGCTGAATTTACCAGGGATACCGAAAATAAGTTAAACATGATTATTGATAGCATTTCAAGCGGTAAAAATGAGGATTTAACCGAGAAAACCAAACCCAAACTATTTAGTAAATTTGCACAGTTTGCATATAATCTTGATAGAAAAACATCCTATTTTACAGTGGATGACTCCTGTACGTTGTGCGGTTTGTGCTCAAAGGACTGTCCCGTTGATGCTATAGAAATCAAGAATAATAAGGTTGTATGGGTTAAAGATAAGTGTCTGGTATGCTTCAGATGTTTACATAGATGTCCAGCATTTTCAATCGAATATAAAAACAAGACAAAGGTCAATGGACAGTATACTAATCCAAACATCACTGAGTTTGACTAGTGATATGATACATTAGTAGTTTTCGTGATTATAAAGTAATAGGTTTCAATTATTGAATGAAGTATTTGGATTGATTATCAATGATTTGCTCATTTTATTGCTAAGCATAATCTACTACTGGAATGGATAAATAAAAAATAACAAAATGAATATAAAGTTTCAGCTGTAACAATTGCTACCTGACAAAAAGCAGTACCAGGTATCAATTTAATGCATAGTTAATATTATATATAATCATGATATATACTATATTAAGGTGATTATTATGGAAAATATGGAAAATATGAAGTTTTGTCAATCATGTGCAATGCCAATTACCGAGGAATTATACGGTACAAATAAGGATGGAAGCCTAAATGATGAATACTGCAAGTACTGCTATCAGGATGGTGAATTTACATCAGATTGTACAATGGAAGAAATGATTGAAATGTGCATACCATTAACAGTTGAACACTCTGATATGGATGAGCAAAGTGTCACGATAATGTTAAATAAGGTTATTCCAGAACTTAAACGCTGGAAAAAAGAATAACACTCCCCACTTCCAAATCCTTTTTTTTATTGAAACTATTCGATTATACGAGGGAATAAAGATGAATATCAGGCCAGAAGAAAGAACGGATTTTAAAGAAGTTGAATATCTAATAAGGGAGGCATTCTGGAATGTATACCGTCCGGGCTGCCATGAACACTACATAGTACATAATCTTAGATTCGACTCATCCTTTGTCAGACAATTGGATTATGTGCTGGAAGTGGATGATAAAATAATAGGTCACATTGCATATTCTAAAAACGAGTTGATTGCGGATGATGACAATAGCATTGAAGTTGTAACCCTTGGACCGGTAGCCATTGATCCGAATTACCAGAAAAAAGGCTATGGCAGTAAGATAATACAGTACACCCTTGACAAGGCCAAGGAGTTGGGCATCAAATATCTATTTGTAATAGGTGATGAAAACTATTATCAAAGATTTGGATTTGAAGATGCATCAAAATACAATATCAAGTTCAATGATGTTGAAGAAGACACGCCATTTTTCATGATAAACGTATTTGATGATGAATCCATAAACTTTGAAAATGCAAAGTACATTGATAATCCAATATTTAAGGTAGATGAGGAAAAGTTGGATAAATTCGATGAGAACTTCCCGCCAAAAACAAAAGAAGTAAGGGATAATCATTTAAAAATCTGAAAATTACATGAAAAACAGGTAATATGTTAAAATAAAGAAACATTCAATTATAAATTTTTCATTATCAAGATTCAAACTAACTATCTCATCACTTTTTGATTTACTATAATATATTAATACTATCTCCAATATCAAATATGCTATTGATAGTACGGTTAAGTATGGAAGTATAACAGTTAAAATACTCAAATTAACGTGATACATGCTGTTTATGTCATTAACATATAATACGATAAAAAATAGTATTAATAGTATTATAAACCATAATTTTTTCAGAAACAAAAACTTCTCATTTTTAATAATATCATTATATCCCATGACTGTAATCCCCAAGTATTATATTTATATCTATCAATCTTAACTAAAATACCTATCATAATCATAAATTATTTTAATGCTTGTCAATAAAAATTATTAATAATAGAGGTTATGTTATGAATAAGAGAAATACGTTATTGCTATTGGTGATTATGATAGTCTCCTCAACTACTGTAATGGCTGCAGATACTGATGGATACACATATGATGATAAGGAATTTACCAATATGACGGCATTATATGAAAACAACATTACCATGGCTACAAACTTCAGCAATACAACAATTGAAGAGCTATTAAAAAACAATCGAAATGATACAAATGACAGTCAGCTATGGGATAAATCAAGGCCAATATACTTTGCAATGGATCATGCCAATGCCGATGATGAAAAGATAAGAGATACCATTGTAAACAAACTAAGAGAAAATGGATTCAATGTAGTTAAGGCTGAAATTGGACCTAATGAAATGAGCCAGAACACCCATGAGCTATATGAGAATAATATAACAAACGCAGTTGTATTTCACCTATTCAATGGTGTGGATCCATCCACAATAAGGGAACTGGCATCCAATGGTGATGACAATATGGGCAAAATTGTACGCAGCAACGGTAATGATGTGGTACTGGCATGGTTTTATGACTCGGCAGATCCGGTTAGTGCTGAAGGCAGTGCATATGAATATGTACCTGGCAGTGAAACAGGTCCCGGCCTTGATAATCCTGGCCAATACATGATTGACAATGACATTGTCGGTATATGTACCAGTAGTGATATGGGAAATCACAATGAAAGTGCCGATTACACGGGTGAAAAAACAGCCGAGGAATTCATCAAACTATTTAAGGATTAAAAATTAACCACCAAAACACTCTTTTCTATAATATTTTTTTTCCATCAACCTATAAATTGAATAATCAATATATTATAATATATAATAAAATATTCAAGTTGAATTAAGATGAATCAGAAGAAGATTAATATATTTCTTGTAATATTAATATTGATTCTAATTAGCTTAAATGCTATTTCAGCTAGCAATGATACTCAATGTAGTGCTAATGACTTAGCGATGTCAGATACTCTGCAATCTGATAATTCAATCAGTGACATTTCTGATAGTCAAAAAAGTGTTAATAGTAATAGTAATGCTGACGATAGTATTGATACGGATGCTAATAAAATAATTGATAAAGATATTTCAAGCAATATCACAAAGAAAGATAAAAATATTAAAACAGAATCTAAGATGATTAAAGTAAATAATTATGGTGAGTTACACGCTGCTTTAACAGATGATAGCTATTCCAACTTAACAATAGAATTGCAGGGAGATAAAAAATACACAATAACCAAGAGAATAGAGATCGATTATAATATACGAACTTTAAATATAAATGCCAATAACAGGATAATTGACGGCGTTCATAAATATTCATTCATTAAAACACAGAATGAATTCTCCAGGATAAACATATCCAATATTCAAGTTAATAATTGTAATGACAGTTTAGGTGGTGTAATATATAACAGGGCCTTTTTAACCATTGTTAACTCATCATTTATCAACAATACGGCGACTGAAGGTGGGGTAATATATAATTATAAGAGTTTAACTATTGACAATTGTACGTTTGAAAACAATAATGGTGGAAGTCGTGGGGGGGTTATATCCAGTCACAGGACATTAAGGATAACAAATTCACGGTTAAAAAACAGCACTGCCACCAACGGAGGTTCATTATATCTGTATGGTAATACGAATACCGCCCTAGAAAACAACACCATAACCGGTAGCAGTGCAATTTTTGCAGGCAGCATATTTAACTATGGAACAGGTAATCTGTCGGTAGTTAATAATAATATCACATGCTCTACGGCTCGAATATATGGAGGGGTACTGTTAAATCACGGAGCATCAATTTGTAACATATCCGGAAATAACATATCCAACAGCAGGGCACAATGGGGAGCAGTTGTTGTATCACTAGCTGATATCAACATAACTGAAAACAACTTCCATAATAATACCGCCGACTATGGTGGAGTAATATTTAATTGGGCACAAATTAATCTAAAAGACAACAACTTCACAGAAAATAATGCAGGTATAGGTGGATGTATATATAACAGTGCAGAATGTACAATTGAAGTCATGAATAACAACTTCGACAACAACTCCGCAGATGACGGTGCGGTCATATACAACTCCGGTGAATGCATATTCAACAACAATAACGTAACATCAAATAGGGTAACAGCTAATGATGCATATGTAATCAAATCAGATGAGGATTTGATAAATGACGACGCGGAACATAAGATAGAAATAAGAAACAACAAGTTCATAAACAATACTGACTATAAACGTGACATGCTAATATACAACAATGCCACAACAACAATATCCAATAACACATACACGGGCAATTACCTTGACTTAAACATCAGCAGTCTGGAAAACTTATCCTATGTCGATGAAGTTAACACTAGATTAAATGTCAAAGCAAGTGACAGATACAATACAACAGTAAATGCCGGTTATGTATTATTGAACGTCAATGGAAAGGATTATAGGTTTTCCATAAAAAACAATGCTTCAAAAATACATCTGAACTCATTCCAGCTGCTTAATCAAAACACGATAAAAATATCATATAATGATAATGATAAAAGTTTCAATTCACAAGTAAAAACATGCAACGTATCTGTATACAAGAATACGATGATATCAATCAAGACGGATAAAAACGTTAAGTATAGGGATATATTGAAGATAAATGTCAATGTAACTGATTTGGATAAGAAAATTGTTGATAAGGGTTATGTGATATATAAAATCAATGGAATAACATTAACTGATGCTAACGGATTGATAAAATCCAATATAAGAAATAAAACGGTAACGTTGGACTATCAGTTGCCGAAGAATTTCAACATAAAGGACTATACATTGGAGGTAATCTATAGCGGTAATCCGAATAACTATAACGTAAGTAGAAACTCCACGAAGTTTACCATAGTCAAAACATCATCTGTCCTGACAGTAACATGTGATAAAAAAACTGCTAAAATGGATGAAAAGGTCAAGTTTACCGCACGGATAAATTCAGATTACAAAATCAATGAGGGAGTCATGATCTTTAAGGTCAATGGTGTAACAGTTAAGGATAAAAACAACAAGGCAATTGTCGTCAATGTCACCGACAATACTGCTACAGTAACCTTTACTATCCCTGATGGTTGGAGTGCTAAGCCGGTTAAGGTAACGGCCGTATATTCCAATAAGAACTTTGACAGACTGGAAAACGATACCTATTTCAACATTACAAAGACAAAACCTAAATTTAACCTTTCAAGCGTTAAGTTAACAACAAATAGCTTACGTGTCAAGGGTAAGTTGGTTGACAGTTACGGTCATTATGTATCAGGTGTCAATACGATTGTTATAAAAATCAATTCACTTACCATTAAAAACGAAAACAACAAGCCACAAGTATTTGTAGTTTCTAATGGAGTTATAGACATTGACTATACGTTACTGTTTACTCTTAAAAAGAACGAGTATAAACTGGAATTTGTAACCGGACAACGTAATGCTTATACTGACAGTCGTTTAACCATGAATGTAAAAAATTATTAAATTCCCTCTTTTATTTTTTAAAATTTTTTAAAAATTATTTAGCTATTTTTATGGCTATAAGGCTTCTTGTTTCGTATTTTACGTATTTTAAAAATTATTTATTTATTGCTATTTTTTCGCATTTTTTTTCTAAAAATCACTTTTATTACTAATTACACTTATTTTTATTAAAAATGGGGGTAGTTATCATGACCCCCTACTTATTACTTATCATCACCCCCTTGTTTTCCCGGTGAAATTGTTATGATTTATTCCCAAAAATGTCCTAAATTATTATGTCCTGGTGCTGTTATTATTAATTATATTTAAAAAAATGAGTACTTATCATGACCCCCCACACAATACTTATCAACACCCCCTAGGTTACTTATCATTACCCCCTGGATTACTTATCAATATCTCCCAATACTTCTCACGAGCCCTTCAAATCCCTTTATATTAAAAAGGATACATAAGAAGTAGTAGGAAACATGTCTTAATATATCGACTATCATTAATAAGGTGATTAAATGTTTAACATAAAATATTAAAAGAAGGTACCACGATTAGAACATAAAAAAAACTAATAAACAATAACGAAACACTATCAGATTAAAATCCATTAGCGGTATTTGCCTTGGTTTCAGTACCAACCATACTGCCGATATCAATGGATATTCATGATGAAATAATCAATTTAAACCAGGTGATAAAGATGGAGTTCACTAACAGAATAATTAAAATCAGCATAAAAGAAAATATCAAAAATAAGACAAAAGAAAACAACACGTCCTTATTTAGAGTTAACGATAAAAATTCTATAAAAGAATACTATAACATATACTAAACCCAATACAACACACTTTTTTTATTTTAACTCTTCTTTTTTATCTTTCAATTTTCGCATGTTTAACACACACTCTTTTTAATTAAATTCAAAGATGCGTATATCCATATCAATTTCCAATACCAAATATATTCAATTTTAAAAAGATATTAAAAACTTTAAACATAATATAAATATCTATAAAGAATGTGGTTTGTATGTCAAAGTGTGACAATTGTGGATTTGAGAATGATGAGGATGCACGCATCTGCAAAAGATGTCATTATATGATAACACAATCATATGAAAATGATGCTGATTATATAAATACTGCAGATAACGATGACAGCATGGATATCAGCTATGATAATCCTGTTGAAAAAAGAGAAGATATCCCAAAAAACACATATGCCTATGATGAGGGATATTATCTGTTGGATAATGTACAAAGTGTCTTTGAAGAGGATAACTTGAATAATCAATCAAAAAAGAGTGTTCTGTTGGGATGCTTATTATCCTTCTTTATTACTGGAATTGGCAATGTCTATGCAGGTTTGACCAAAAGGGGGATAGTGGAATTTATCCTTTCATTAGTCATAAATTCGTTTATACCAATTACTCCTGATTTCCTGGTGGACTTTAACTCATACATCCTCTACATGGCATTGATATGGGAGATATATGTAATATATGATACCTACAGGTGCATTAAGGCAATTAATACCAATCGGGAAATCCCATTTTTCCTTGGCTTTATCGATCTTAAATAATCACGTCACCAAATTCGGGGTATTTTTCCAAAAACTCACATACTTCATCTTCAAGGTGTTTAAACCAGTCTTGGTGTGTCATATCTCTTGAAAAATGTTTCAATTCCACTACTTTTCGTGCTCTTTTCTTTTCATCTATTGTCCTTTTTATATCGTCATTTATCTGTGGCAATTGAATGTCCTTTAATATTTTTCCTTCATATGCCAATTCAACGTCATCAAACAATGTTGGTGTCAGGTTACCGTCTACGTATGTTTTTATCAGCATATCCTCATAATTGTCTGCTATATATGTATAGTTCAATTTGATGTTTATGTATTCATTATCGGTATTTGTCATTTCTTCCAGTCTTTCATAATTCCATTTGCTCATTTTTAATACCTCTATGATTATCTATGTATTTTATAATTTTAATAATTTAAGAAATTAGTCATGCCTAAATTTATTAACTAGCAATGACATATTATTAATTAGGTATGGAAAAATCCCAAAAATAATATTTGATTATATGGCTTTAATTTAAAAATTAAGGATGAATAATTGGATATGGGATTATTTTTATTTTAACCTAAATTATTTTTAAGTTTACATAAAAATTTATTACATATACCTAAAAAGAAACATATTTATATAGTATAATAAACTTATTTGATATTATAGAATGAAATAAATATTCTAATAAAAAATAATTTAATCAAATTAACATTAATATGGTGATAAATATGGTATTTAATAACGACTCAGAAAGTAACATAACAGGTAGAATAACAGGTTTCTTAGGAAGTACAGAAGTAAAATACTTCATTGGTGGAATGGTAGCTGCTTATGCTATCAAAAAAATCTCAGAAACTGATGCTGCACATGATTTTGCAGTTAACGCTACAGCAGGATTGATAGATCTTAAAGATACAATTGAGGAATCAATTGAAAACATCAAAGAGGATGCTGAAGATATCCATGCTGAAGCTCAGGAAAAACAGCAAATTGAAGTGTTCGGTCCTGAAGATTTAATAGATGAAGATGAATTAGACGAAGAATATGATGTAGAATTCGTAAAAGATTAATTTTATAATATATTTCTTTATATTTTTTTTTAAAAAAAAGATGGAATTAAAAAAATGAAATTTAAAATAGTTTATGATAATAACTTGGATACATTGCGTGTTCGTCTGGGAAAAAATGTCATTTCCAAGGAACAAAGCTATGGTTTAAGCCAATTTTTATCAAAAAAGGATAATATCCAAACTGTTAAAGTTTCATCTATAAATGGTAGTATATACATTAAATATACTGGTAATAAAAAATGCATACTTAAAACATTGGCTGGTATAACTCGTAGAGATATTAAAGAAGCGGAACCTACAAATGATGAACTGGTTAATGAAACAAACAACAGATACATAAATAAGATTCTTAGAAAAATAGCTACCAGGTACTTCTTCAAATTCTTCATGCCGTTACCAATTCGTGTAGTAAGAATTTTATATGAAGCAGCCCCTTATTTGGCTAGTGGATTGGATAGTTTAAGACATTTAAGATTAGATGTTGATTTATTGGATGCATCATCAATATTTGTTACATTAACGCAGGGTATGTATGGACCGGCAGGTTCTATTGTATTCCTCTTAGGATTATCCGAAATATTAGAAGAATACACAATAGAAAAGACAAAACATTCACTTGAAAAAAGTTTAATGCTAAACATTAACAAGGTATGGATTGAAACAGAAACTGGTGAAGAATTACAAATACCATTTACAGATTTAAAAGAAAACGATCATGTAATTGTACGTACCGGTACTATTATTCCAGCTGATGGAACCATAATCAAGGGAATGGCTGAAATAAATGAAGCTACAATGACCGGTGAATCTTTAGCAGTTAATAAAAAAGAAGGAAATGCAGTATTTGCAGGTACGATTGTTGAAGACGGTAATATAACAATTAATGTCGATGCATTAAATGAAGATACCAGAATCAATCAGATTATTGATTTAATTGAATCATCCGAAGAGGTAAAAGCCGGTGTACAAAGTAAGGCCGAGTCATTGGCTGACTCAATTGTACCATGGAACTTCGGTGTAACGGCACTTACTTATCTTTTAACAAGGGATCCTATTAAGGCAACCGCTGCATTGACTGTGGATTATTCATGTGCCATTAAGTTGGCTACTCCGGTTACTGTAATATCAACCATGCGTGAAGCATCCGAACGGGAAATTGTAGTTAAAGGTGGAAGATACCTTGAAGCATTCGCAACTGCTGACACGATAATCTTCGATAAGACAGGTACCTTGACCAAGTCTTCACCTCATGTGGCAAAATACATATCATTAGGTCAATTATCTGATGATGAGGTATTACGTCAGGCAGCATGTCTTGAAGAACACTTCCCTCACAGTGTGGCTACTGCTATAGTAAATAAGGCTAAAGAACTAAACCTTACACACACTGAAGAGTTACACTCAGAAGTAGAATACATCGTAGCTCATGGTATTGCAACAACATTATTCGGTAAACGCACAGTTCTAGGTAGCAGACACTTTGTAATTGAAGATGAAGGAGTTACCATATCCGATGAACACAAACAGTTAATCCAGGAAAGTATGGATAAATACTCGGTAATATACTTTGCAATAGACGGTAACCTTGAAGGTATCATATGTATTGATGATCCTCCAAGAGATGAAGCTAAGGATGTTCTCAAGGAACTTAAATCATTAGGTATCAAGGATATCATCATGCTTACAGGAGATTCCGAAAATGCGGCCAAGACCATTGCAAATGAACTGGGTATTGATCACTACAGGTCACAGGTTCTTCCTGAAGATAAGGCCAGTGTGGTAGAGGAAATCAAGGCATCAGGTAAGAAGGTTATCATGGTTGGAGATGGAATCAATGATTCACCTGCATTATCAGCCGCTGACGTATCGGTTGCCATGAAGGATTCATCTGACTTGGCAAGAGAGGTTGCCGATATCACATTACTTAGACCTACATTGGAAGATTTGATAACTATCAGGTTATTAAGTCAGAGAATGTTGGATTTAATAAATAGAAACTATAGGTATATTGTTGTTCTAAACACTCTATTCATGGCGTTAGGTATAGTAGGTATTATTCCTCCATCCTTAACATCCGTATTGCATAACGGTAGTACGATGTTGCTTAGTTATGATAGTTCATCCAGTAAGAACTACATTGATATTCCTAAAGTGGATTCATCCTAATATCCCTTTTTTTCTTATTTTTTATATCTTTTAACACATTGTCTTTATTTTTATGTTCATTATTTCTCTTTTTCATATATAAATTAATTCATCCATAAGTAATACATTTATATTAATTATTATTGTTTGCATAATCATCCATATATAAAAGTTATGTTTTAATAGCTTTATATACATTTTTAAGTTCATCTAATCAATTTTAATTGAAAATAAACATTTATATACAAGTATTAATAATATATTTAATTGTAGGTTAGTTATATAAAAAATAATTTAACCTACATTTTTTTATTAAATTGATTTTAGGAGATGAAAATATGGATAAAGATGATAAAAAAATTGACACAATAGTTAAACAAATAGATAAAATGGATAATAAAGAATCTATAGAATATATTTACATGGATGATATTAAAGATAATCTTATAAACCTGGATAAATTATTTGATGACAGTTTTCTAATAACCAGAAATACCGAGAACGAGTTAGTAATGATGGACAATAACAGTAACACGGATGAAAAAACTATTCTATCATTTATCCCCGAAGTTGATTTAATGATAATAGACGATAAAATCAAACTACCTACCGATATCCTGGAACAAATGATTTCAAAACATACCATAATTCTAAAAATATTTAACAAGATATACTATGTAGAAGATCAATTGAAAAATGAAGTATACATCACAACCGAAAATGAATCATTAAAAATCATGGATAATGGAATATACACAAAAATTACCCAAGACATCATTTAAACTTTTTAAAAAAAAATATTTATATTTAAATGAATATATCTATTTATAGATTTATATGAATTTAGAATTTGACTATTTAACATCAATATCGATTGGATTATTTGTAGCTAGTCTAATCCTATTTGTATGTAGATTCATAGGCTATCCAATAACAGGAACGATAGTAGCAGTATTATTCTCCTCAATGATAGCCGCATTCATATACAATCCATCAAAAAAACGTTCTGTTAATCATAAGACATTACGTGCCATAGCAGCAAGCATACTGTTTACAATATTCTTTGGCATAATGTTCTTATTCTATTACATTCCAAAGTTCAATTCAATCCTAACTACCGGAGACATGGCAACCAGCCTATCAATACTATTGATGGTTGCAATAATACTATTCGGTGGTCTGATACTTGGAAGCATTGGTGGAAGTATAGGATCTACATTTAGGGACATATTCTCTGTAATAAAAAAGGAAAACACAGATAAGTAATCCAACCACCTAATTTTTTATATTTATTATTTTTAAAATAATCATAATATATTCTCCAGATTCAATAAAAAAATACAAATGATGACCTGGTTTTCTATAGCTTTAACGAATTTTTATAAAACTGTGCTAATATTGTT
>JAFRMD010000097.1 GCA_017430835.1 Methanosphaera sp. | reverse complement strand
TAACATTCCAATTTCATATAAAAATTTTTGTATTGAAATTTTTTCATATTTTTCATTGATTTTAGAGAATATTTTTTGAATTTCTTCTTCAAATACTTCAAAGTCATCTGATTTAGTGTAAATATCTGCTATACGACCTATTCCATTATCTTGCAATGTTTCATCGTCTTCACCTGTACTCATATAATGTCTTCCACCAAATGATTCTACTAAATCATGTGTTAAATTCGCTCCACTAGAAATTATTAAATCAACATAACCCATTTCAATTAGATCCCTAACAACTTTCCTTAAGCCGCCAGGAATCATTGGTCCAGCAAGACTTAAAAATATTTTTGTATCCTTATCCTTCATAGATTCCGCCAACAAATTTGTTGCATGCGATATTCTACCTGCACCTAGGACTCCAGATTCATCTAATTGATTCATGAAATCTGAAATCGTCATTCCTTTAGATATTTCCAAATGTTTAACTTTCATAAAAAAGATAATCTCCTAATAATAAATATGAAAAAAAAATTTAAAAAAGAAAGATGAAATTAATTAGTAAACTTAACTAGTCTATGTAAGATATCTGCAATAGTAACAATACCTGTAATATCATTATCTGGGTTCATTAAAAGTAAAATTGAAACATCTTTCTCATATAACATGTCCATACTATGCATTAATGAATTTGTCTCTTTAACTAAAACAACATTATCATCTAACAATTCTTCTACTTTTGAATCAAGTTTATTTTCAGCAATCATTTTAATAATATCCTCATATTTGACAATACCCTTAACCTCATTATCAACCATTACAGGAATACAAGTTAAATTGTGTTTGTTAATTAATTCACAAACTTCAGTTAATGTACTATCCAGCCCTACAACTTGAAACAAGGGAGTGGCTACTTCTTTAATTTGAATATTAGGTATGCTTAGAATATTGTTAGTTTTTATTAATAATGCATTGTCCACATCATCCCTACCAATTATTGTTCCATGTACAGTTAAATTGTTTACGGGAGTTGGACCAATTTTTATTTCATCATCCAAATCCAATTGTTTTATATTACCTAAAACACTGATTGTTGCTTCACAATCTCCCGGACGTAAAATGCTAGTAAATTCAATTTTATTTACTGAAATATCAGGAATTGATTCTCCCCTAACAAAAATAGGAACATGTATCTCACACGGATCATTTTCAATATTCAATGCATGGTAAGCTTCTAATGTTGGTTTATATCCACCACGAGGTCCTGGTACGCCCTGAACTAATCCTAAACTACGTAATGATTGCATTTGATTACGTATAGTTCCTGAATTTCTACCCATTAACTCAGCAATGCTTTCACATTTAACAGAGGTACATTTTGATTGTCTGTATAAATTTATTAAAGTTTGCATTATTTCCTTTTGTACAGAAGTAAGCATGGTACATCCCCTACATATAAGACATTTAAGAAAATGAAAAATACTAAATTAAGATTTATTATATAAACATAAAATTCTAGGTAATATATTTATATATCATTTAATAAAAAGTTTATGATAAATAATGACAAATTGTTTAATAAAATACATTATAATGAAATTACAAAGATATATAATATATAAAAAAAGAAAATTGCAATAACCATTAGAAATTATGTTTAGGTGTTAATTAAATGAGCTTTATAGAAATAAAAAATGTTACAAAACAATTCGATAATGAAGCAGTACTCAAAAATATTTCATTGAATATTGAAGAAGGAGAAGTACTTGGAATATTAGGTAGAAGTGGATCTGGAAAATCCGTACTCCTAAATATGCTTAGAGGTATACCAGAATATGAGCCAGATGAAGGGGAAATAATATATAACGTATCTTATTGTGAAGAATGTGATCACATCGATGCTCCCTCTAAAGCCGATAGTCCTTGTTCATGTGGGGGAAGACTGGAAGCAAAAAACATAAATCTATGGAACAGCACAAGAGATGAATTTGCTGCCATAAAAAGAAGAATTTCAATCATGTTACAAAGAACATTTGCTTTATACGAAGAAGAAACCGTAATTGAAAACATTATGAAATCTTTCGAAAACCAACAAGATGAAGACAATATCAACAAAGCAATAAACTTACTAAAAATGACCCATATGGAACATAGAACAACACACGTCGCTCGTGACTTAAGTGGTGGTGAAAAACAGAGAATTGTACTGGCAAGACAACTGGCTAAAAATCCAATGTTATTCTTAGCAGATGAACCAACGGGTACATTAGATCCCAAAACAGCAAAACTTATCCACAGCGCATTATTAGATGGTGTAAAAAATAAAAACATTACCATGATTATTAACTCTCACTGGCCAGAAGTAATCGAAGATTTATCAGATAGGGTAATCTGGTTAGAAAAAGGAGAAATAATAGAAGAAGGAAAACCAGAAGGTATTGTTGCAAAATTTGTTCAAGAAATCCCATTACCTAAAAAACATGAAGCAGTAACAATTGGTGACCCTTTAATTGAAATGAAAGACTTGAAAAAATATTACTTTTCAGTATCCCGTGGAGTAGTAAAATCTGTAGATGGAGTTACTTTAACAATTAATGAAGGAGAAATTGCAAGTATTGTAGGTTTAAGTGGTGCTGGAAAAACAACACTTTCAAAAGTTATTGCGGGAATTATAGAACCAAGTGATGGAGAAATAAAAATCAGACTTGGTGAAGAATGGATAGATATGTCTAAAAAAGGACCTCAACATAGAGGTAGAGTAACACCACATATAGGATTATTACACCAAGATTTCAGTTTATACCCTTATAAAACAATCCTTGGAAATTTAACTGATGCAATAAGTCTTGATTTACCATCAGAATTTGCTAAAATGAAATCATTACATGTTTTAACTGCAGTAGGATTTAAAGAAGAAGAAGCAGCATCCTTACTTGAAAAATATCCTGACCAGATGAGTGGAGGAGAAAGA
Organism: Methanosphaera sp.; assembly: GCA_017430835.1. The sequence continues at coordinate 44,246 of JAFRMD010000097.1, read as the reverse complement.
CATAGAGTAGCTATTGCACAAGTTCTTATTAAAGAACCAAATATTGTAATATTAGACGAACCTACAGGAACAATGGATCCAATAACCAGACGTAACGTAACCGAATCTATCCTTAATGCTCGTGAAGAATTAGATCAAACATTCGTAATTATTTCACACGACATGGACTTCGTATTAGAATGTTGTGATACCGCAGCTTTAATGCGTGACGGTCATTTGTTAGATAATGGTACCCCAAAAGAAATAGTTAAAGAATTAACTTCACAAGAACGTACCAAAATGTTAAACATGACCATATAACCACTATAACCTTTTTTTTTAACTTTTAAAAATAAATAATGATTACTGAATTGAACTATAATATTTGATACTTAGTTGTTCTTTCTTGAGGAATTCTACCTATGTCAGTAATTAACTGTTTCATTTTTTCAACAGACAAATAACCTCCAAAACCCCCACCAGCAGCCGTGGATATTTTATCCTCAATCATCGTGCCACCAATATCATTTGCTCCACATATTAAAGCTACTTGTGTCATTCTCATACCTAATTTTACCCATGAAACCTGAATATTCGGTATTGATTTACCAAAAATTATTCTAGCTATTGCATGAACCTTCAAATCTTCTATTCCTGTTGCCCCATTAGAAATTTTACCCAACTCATTATTTGCACCCAAAAAAGTCATAGGAACAAACTCAGTAAATCCTTTTGTTTCCTCTTGGATTTCTTTTAATAAAAACATATGCTCAAGTCTATCTTCCCAATTTTCTATACTACCATACATAATTGTTGAAGTTGTTAAAATTCCCAATTCATGAGCTTCCTTAATAATTCGAACCCATTGATTGGTTTTTAATTTATTTGGACAAATTTGATCCCTAATGGAGTCCACCAAAATCTCTGCAGAAGCACCTGTCATAGTGTCCATCCCAGCATCTTGTAACAATTTTAATGCTTCATATGTTGTGATATCCGAATTTAATGCAGTTTGATATACTTCAGCAGGAGATAAAGCATGTAAACAAATATCATGATTGTCTTTAATTTCTTTAATCAAATCACAATAATAATCAATTGTCATGTCTTCAGTAATTCCACCAAATAAACAAATTTCAGTAGCACCTACAGATTTTGCTTGAAGAATACTGTCAGATATTTCTTTATTTGTCATTCTATAATTTTCATGATTCCTAAAAGAACAAAATTTACAGCCAATCATACAATAATCAGTGATATCTATAGCCTTATTTACTACATAGGTTACTTTATCACCCACTATTGTTTTCCTTAGTTGATTAGCCGTGTCAAATAATTCAAATGGATTTGTGCATTTAACCAAATCCAATGCTTCATTAAAACTAATTTCACTATTTAATGACTTTTCATAAATATCGTTTAACATTCAACCACTGTTCCATACCTAATTCCAATATTCTATCTTATATTTATAAAAAATTATTAATAACAATATCTAAAATTGGCTTTAACTAAATTTAATAAAAAAAAGTAACGACAAAAAGATAAAAAATAATTAAAAAGTAACGACAAAAATTAGGATAACATTAATTTCCACAAGTAGTATAATTCTTCAACTTTGTCTTGTTTTTTTGATCGTTTTTTAGATTTCTTTTTAAGAGTAGATTCTTCACCAGACCAATTATCAATAACATCGTCTAAATATTTTGCAATTTCTTCATCATAGTAACGAGTACCTATTGTGTAACAATCTGGCTCATTACGTATGTAAATGATTCCTCCACCTTTTTCTTCCATAATGTCTGTAATTTTTAATAATGTGTCATAATATTTTTTTGCTACCATGAAGATTTCTCCTAAATTTTACATCAGTTAATATTATAGATATTTCTATTTAATGTAATATATTAATATTTTGAAATTATTATTCACAATCTTCAAAAGATTTTTCAACAAAATGCGTGTTTTTAATCTTTTTAATAATTTTACAAGAACTATCTAACTCAAACTTTTTATAATCCTCAATCTTAACGACCTTAGTATTAATTCCAGCCCTATGTAAATTATTTTCCAATTTATCTAAATCGAATTTTTGATCGGGACCTATAGCAATTATATCCGGCTTGATTAATTTAACAATTTTATAAGGATCCTCTTCATCACCAACATATGCTTCATCCACTACCCTAAATTTAGAAATTAATTCACAACGCTGTTCTTGATTCATGATAGGTATTCTTTTATGTTTTTCAACAGTTTTATCAGTAGCAATAACAACATATAACTTTGAATCAACCCCTCCTAATTTTTTTGCTTGTTCTAGATAAAAAGCATGCCCTGGATGAAGGATATCAAAAGTTCCTGTAGCCATAATTTTAATATTATCATCCCCTCTAATCCTGGAATTTTAAAGTGTCTTCAAAATTAATTAAGCCCTTATAAATAGCAGAACCCACTACAACATAATCTATTCCCATGTTAGATAATACTTCAAGATCATCTAAAGAGGTTATGCCCCCAGAATATATTAAAGGTATGGAAATATTGGCCAATAATTCTTCAACAGGTTTTAAATCTATACCCTTGAGTAAACCTTCAACATCCACATTCGTAAATAAAATTAATCCAGCACCTTTCTTTTCAAAAAATTTTGCATATTCTACGGGAGTTTTTTCAGTAAATTCTGTCCAACCATGAGTAACGACTTTATTATCTTTACTGTCTAATGATACGCAAATTCTTTCTGAACCATATTCCTCAGATAATTCTTTAATACTTTCCGGATTTTTAATAGCCATTGTACCAATTATTACTGCAGACACACCAGCATCCAATAATTTTCTTGCATCATCTAAGTCTCTAATTCCACCACCCATTTGAATGGGAACTTTGGACTTTTTTACAATATCTTCAACAATATTTAAATTTTCTCCACTACCCAAAGCTCCATCCAAATCCACAATATGTAAACGTTTAGCTCCTTTTTTTACCCATTCTTGTGCCACTTTACCAGGGTTATCTAAAACTATTTGTTCAGTTCCTGGTTCTCCTTGTACTAATTGTACACATTTTCCATTTTTTAAGTCAACCGCTGGAATTACTATCATATTACCAATCCTTTATCATTATTAAAAATCTATATTAATTATATGTTTAAAATAGTATAACTTCTTTTATTTTCATAAAAATTCTTACAGATATTTTCTTTAATATTGCTTTTCTTTCTTATAAAACTAAGAAAAAAAGAATTCATCCTTATTCTTAGAATAAATGGATTTTTAATAAAGAAAATTTCATTATTGTTCAAAGAGAATAATAATTGAAATTAAAAATTATTTTATGAAAAAAGAAACATAATTTAATTTATATTAAAATTTGAGAATGTTGACAATATGAGAAGAGTTGCATTAAAAATAGCATATATTGGTACAAAATTTCATGGATATCAACGACAACCCAATTACAGAACAGTAGAAGGAGAACTATTAAAAGTTTTTAAGGAAACAAATATTATAGAAGATACGTGGAAAGCTCATTATTCGGTTGCTGGAAGAACTGATAAAGGAGTTCATTCAACTGGAAATGTTATTTCATTCATGACTGATGAAATTATCCGATTGGATTATATCAATGGATTATTACCAAAGGATATAAAAATTATCGGAGAAGCAAAAGTTCCTTATGGGTTTAAAGTAAGATTCCCATTGAATAGAACATATACATACGTACAACCATTTAATCCTTTTGAGAAAAAAGAATTGAATTACGATAAAATGAAGGAAGCTATGACCTATTTTATTGGTGAACATAATTTTAGAAATTTTTCAAAAAGACATGAAAAAAATCCCAATAGAAAAATAATTGATGTTAATTTAGAAGTTGAAGATAATTTAATGATTTTTACTGTGACTGGAGAAAGTTTCCTTTGGAATATGGTAAGAAAAATGGTTACATCAATTATTCGAGTGGGGGAGGGTTCTTTAGAAGTTGAAAATATTAATCAGTTATTACAACCTATTGAATTGCGAGAAAGGATTAGATTAGAACCTGCACCAGCTAATGGACTTATTTTAAGTGGAATGGAATATAAAAATATTAAGTTTAAAGATTCAGAATATGCAAAAAGTAAACTTATTAATGTATTAAAAAAAGAATTTATGAATAATGAACAAGAAAAATATGCTGATGTAAAAATTATTGAATTATTAAATAAGTAAAGTGATACTATGAAAATAGGGATTGTGTTAGGAACTAGACCTGAAATAATTAAAATGTCTCCTGTGATTGATGAAATTCAAAATAATAATGAAGAATTAGTGATTATACACACTGGACAACATTATGATCTTGAAATGTCAAAACAATTTTTCACAGATTTGAATTTACCATTACCCTCATATAACATTGGTATTGGTTCAAACACAGCAGTTAGACAAATCAGTATAATATTATCCGATTTAGAAAAAATTTTAATTGAAGAAAAGATTGATATTGTTCTAGTTCAAGGAGATACAAATACTGTTCTTGCAGGAGCTTTAGTGGCAAATAAACTTAAAATTCCGGTAGGTCACGTGGAAGCAGGACTTAGATCTTTTGATAAAGATATGCCTGAAGAAACAAATAGAATAATTGCAGACAATTGTTCGAATTTATTTTTTGTTCCTACAGAAGAAACGGCAATTAATTTACAGAATGAAGGATTTGACCATAATCAAATATATATTACCGGAAACAGTATTGTAGATGCATGTAAACGAAATCTTGAAATTGCTATTGAAAAAAGTAATGTTAAAAACATGATTGAATTTGAGGAGTACATTGCATTAACTCTTCATAGAGCAGAAAATGTAGATGATGATGAAAGATTAACGAATATTGTAAATAGTTTAATAAACTTGCCTTACAATATCGTATTCCCTGTTCATCCACATACCCGTAAATCATTAGAAAAAAATAATTTATATGAGAAATTAGTTGATGCCGAAAATATACAGATTACAAAACCTTTAGGTTATCTTGATTTTTTATATCTTTTATCACAAAGTCAGTTAATATTGACTGATTCTGGAGGTATTCAAGAAGAAGCTATTACCTTGAATATTCCTTGTGTTACGTTAAGATATAATACTGAACGTCCAGAAACCATTACTGCTGGAGGAAATGTTCTGGCAGGCACAAAACAAGAAGATATCGAAAATAACATAAGTAACATTCTTCAGGATTCTGTATTATATCAGAAAATGTGTGATGCAAAAAATCCATATGGTGATGGTAACAGTTCAAAAATAATGTTTAAGATTATTAAGGAACGTATCGAAAACAACAATTTAGGTGTTAAACGTTCAAATGAAATAGTTGATTTTAAAGGATATTACCTAAAACAAATAGAAAAGGATATTACTGTGGAAGAATTTGAACAGGAAAATAAACATCATATAATCGAGCAAGTATTCTATAATAATTTACCTGAATATATTAAAAATAATTTAAGTTTAAAAAATAAAACTATTATCGTTAAAGAATTTGAGTCACAAAATTAAATGGATGATACTGATGAATTTTGATACTATTACAGTAGGAATATTTGGTTTAGGACACATTGGTTTGCCTACTGCAGCCATATTAGCAAATAATGATATTCATGTTATTGGAGCGGATGTTAACGAAGATACTGTGAATATTATTAACCAGGGAAGATGTTCTTTTAGTGAACCAGGTTTAGATGATTTAGTTAAAAATGCTGTTAGAAATAATTATCTCTCTGCAACAAGTGATTTGGATTATGTTGCTAAAAAAGCAGATATTCTGCTTGTTATTGTTCCTACTCCTATAGATGAAAATAACAAATCAGATCTTACCTATGTTTTATCAGCATGTGAAAGCATTAAAAAAGGATTAAAAAAAGGTAATTTGGTGATAATAGAAAGTACTGTTCCTCCAGAAACTGGAATTAAATTTGTAAAACCATTACTTGAAGAATCAGGACTCAAATGTGGAGAAGATTTCTATTTATCATACAGTCCAGAAAGAGCTTTACCAAACAATACATTATATGAAATGACACACAATGTTCGAATTGTTGGAGGTTTTGATGAAAAGAGTGCTGATTTAACAGCAACATTATATTCACATATCACTCAAGGAGACATTATCAAAGTTAGGAATATAACAAGTGCAGAAATGGTTAAACTTATGGAAAATACTTATAGAGATGTGAATATTGCTTTGAGTAATGAATTAGCTTTGTTATGTGAAAAAATTGATGTTGATGTAAATGAAGTTATTAATGCTGCAAATTACCATCCTAGAGTAAATATTCATACTCCTGGACCGGGAGTTGGAGGGCATTGCATCCCTGTTGATCCATACTTCTTAATAGAATTAGCTGAAAAATATGGAATTAACGCTAAATTAATTACAGCCTCACGTGAAATAAACAACAATATGCCCCATCATGTTTTAGACATATTAAAAGACAATAAAAAATTCAATAAAACAAATTTCAAAGTGGGTATACTTGGAATTGCATACAAAGGCAATGTGGAGGATATACGAGAAACCCCTTCAAAAAAATTAATTGAACTGTTACTTGATGAAAATATTGATGTAATTGCACATGACCCTATCGTTAAAGATGAAATTATTGAAAGTTTTAATGTTAAACCAGCCAGTTTAGATGATGTATTGGACTGTGATTGTGTTATCTTAATGACTGACCATGATGTTTATAAAAATATCAAACCTGAAATGATTAAAAATAAATTCATTATCTCCACAAGACCAATACTTAATTCAAAAGAATTTAGAGACAAAAACATCAATTTCCAAGCAATTGGTGACATAAATACTGACTGATTTACATGAAATTATTAGTTTTTGAATATTCTACCTTACATCCTGGTTCTTCATTACTATCCGAAGGATTTAATATGCTTAAAAGTGTATTGAACGATTTGGATAATCAATCTTTTTTTGAAGTTACATATTTGATTAATCCAAAACTTAAAATTAACACATCATTCTGCAAAAAAATCATATTAAAAAGTAATTTAAATGATTGGCTTATTAATTACTCAAGCAATTATGATTATTGTTTATTTATCGCTCCAGAAGATGATTTAATCCAATATAACATTACCAAAATACTTGAAAAATGTGATGTTAAGATAATTGGATCAAATAGTGAAGCATCATATATTTGTTCTAGTAAATTTTTAACGTATACAGTTGTACCTTCCACAATATTAAAAATTCCAACATGTAAAATTAATTTTAAAGATATGAACAATGAAAATATCAAAGCGATTGTTAAGAATAATACATGCATAATGAAACCTGATAATAAGACATCCTCTGAATTAATATACATAATTAAAAATTTTGATGATTTCAAAAGAACAGTGAAAATTTACAATAAAAAGTCAATCGATTCTTGTCTATTACAAGAATATATCCCCGGAAAATCATATAGTGTTAGTTTAATTAAAAACAAAAATCAAATCAGTTTTTTAAGTGTTAATTCTCAAAATATTATCAGAAATAATGAACAATTAAGATATAATGGTTGTAAAACACCATTAAATCATCCTTTAAAAGAACAGTTATTCAAAATATCAGAAGAGATAGTTAATAATATCGACGGATTGCTAGGATTTATCGGAATTGATTTCATTATCCAAGATAAAACAATTTATTTTGTTGAAATAAACTCCCGATTAACAACACCTTACATCATACTACAAGAATTATGTGAAAAGAACCTCACTTTATTTCTATTAGATAATGTGATAAACAATAGAACATGTGAAATTAATTTTAAAGATAAAAAGACCTTTACATTGAATAAGGAGATATGTGAATGAAAATTATGGGTTTAGATATTGGGGGAGCAAATATTGATTGTGCTGTGGTTGAAATTTATGAAAACACGGCAAAAATAATTGAAACAAAAAGAAAATACCTTCCAATGTGGATTGAAAATGATAAACTATCAGATAACCTTAAAACAATCAGTAAAGAAATTTCAGAAGTTGAAATTGTATGCGTTTCAATGACTGCTGAATTAGCAGATTCATATTTAAGCAAAATAGACGGTGTAAATGATGTTATAAATAAAGTTTTAAAGGTTTATTCGGATAAAAAAGTATATTTCGTTACAGTTGAAGGTTTAAAAGAAAATAATGAATTAAAAAAGAATCCAATTATTGTGGCAGCTGCAAATTGGATTGGAACAGTTGCAGTGATTAAAAATATCAAAGAATCTTGCATCTTTATGGATATTGGTTCGACAACAACAGACATAATACCAATAAAAAATAAAAAAGAATGTGCATTAGGTCATAATGATTTAGAAAGATTAAGTAGTGGGGAACTGGTCTATACTGGAATGTTACGAACTAATCTCGCAACAATTGTTCATGAAGTTCCAATAAATAACAAAAATACTAGAGTAAGCAGTGAATTATTTTCTATAACTGGAGATATCTATAGAATATTGAATGATATTACAGAAGAAGATTATACTTGTTCTACTCCAGACAATCAAGGTACCGATTTAATTTCATGTAAACGTAGGTTAGCACGGTTGGTTTGTGCAGACTTAGATTTATTAAATGATGATGAACTTTATGAATTAGCACATTACATTAAAGAAAAACAGATTTGTCAAATATACGATGCTTTATCTCAAGTCCATTCAAGAACTAATATCAACACTGTAATTGTCACATCAATTGGAACTGGAAATTTATGTGAAATTGCAGCCAAAAGATTAGGTTTAGATGTACTGTCATTAGAAAATTATTTAACAAAAAAGGCATCACATGTTTTAACAGCAATTGGTGCTATACAATTGTATTTAGATGAAAAGAAAAATGAAATAAAAATATTATAGTTTAATACCATACATCTTTTAAATTAATTACATATGCAAAAATATTCGCTCCTAAATGTAAGAAAATACTTATGAACAATGCGGCAAAAACTATTTCCCATGTTACATTTGCAAATAATGATACAAAGATTAAAGACACAATTACAAAATCTAATTGATCCAATAATGGTACTGGTTTACCTCTTTCGAAGTTCAACCTTCTTTTTATAAAGCTACCAATAGCATCACCAATTAATGCACCAAAACCTAATAATAATCCAATCAACAAACCTTTAAAAAAGTTTCCGGAAATGAAGGTTATATTAGAAGAAAAAAATGTAAAAATAGTCGAAGCTATTCCGTTATCTGCAAGCAATCCTAAGATTCCCCCAATAATCATACCTAAAAAGCCACCACCAATTAAACCTCTCCAAGTACAACCATCACCAATCATCCTTCTGCCATCACTCCAATATTTTCCAAAATCAATAGGAGTCCCACCACCAAAAACTAATGCAGAACCATTAGCGAAGTATGCTGGAATCATTAAATAAATAGAATAAATAATTATAGTTAAAAAATCCATAGTTAATACCATTTTAATTTATATTCAATATATTTATCCAAATTTATTTATATAATATTATTTTAAATGAAGAAGAATAATTCCAAAATATTATATAGAGCATTAAACATTTTTATATAAAATTTTTTTAAACCAATACATGATAACTTAATAAACTTATTCAAAATTTAAAAAAGTATAATATAGGAATAGCAATATAATTATAGTATAATATTAACCAAAAATATTTATTTTTATTAATTATTAAAAATATTAAAATTATTTTGTAATCGCAATTATCTTTAGGAGGGATTATTATTACCACAATCTCTAAAACAAAAAGTTTATGTCCTGAATGTCTTAAAATATTAGATGCAGAAGTTTATACAGAAAATGAAAAGATTTTCATTGAAAAAACATGTCCTGAACATGGAAAATTCAAAAATACTTACTGGCATGATGAAAAAGAATATAAAAAAGCATCAAAATATAGCGCAAAACCACACCAATTATCTAATTTAAACCAAACAGTAGACGGAGAATGTCCTTCAAACTGTGGATTATGTAAAGAACATGAAAGTCAAACAATTTTGGGTTTAATTGATGTAACAAACAGATGCAACCTAAAATGCCCAATATGTTTTGCAAATGCCGCTACTTCGGGAACTTTATACGAACCTTCACAAGATGAAATTAGACAAATGCTTAGAAACTTAAGGGATAATCAGCCAGTGGCAACACCAGCTATCCAATATGCAGGTGGAGAACCTACTGTTAGAAATGATATTGTAGAATTAATCAATATTGCTAAAGAAGAAGGATTCACCCATACCCAAATTGCAACAAATGGTATTGCATTAGCAAATGATGAGAAATTAGCAGAAAACTTGAAGAAAGCTGGACTCAACACCGTTTACTTACAATTTGATGGAGTTACTGAAGAACCATACATTAAGACACGTAATGCAAATATTCTTAATAAAAAATTAGAAGCTATAGAAAACTGTAGAAAAGCACATCTTGGAATAGTATTAGTTCCAACCATAGTTAAAGGAATTAATGAAGATCAAATCGGAAAAATTATAGAATTTGCTTTAGATAATATTGACATTATTCGAGGCGTAAATTTCCAACCTGTTTCATTTGCAGGAAGAACCCCTTCAGACAAAGTTGAAGAACAACGTATAACTATTGATGACTTCATGAAGAGTGTTGAAAATCAAACAAACTTCAACATCACAAGAGATGCTTTTTATGCAGCATCAACTGTAGCACCAGTATCTGATTTGATTTCAGCAATGAGTGGTACCGAAGCAGAAGTTACATTAACTTGCCATGAACACTGTGGAGTAGGAACTTATGTATTTAAAGAAGAAGATGGAAGCGTAATCCCCATTACGGACTTTATAGATGTAGATAACTTCATGAACCTCATAGAAAAAAGTATCCCAGATATTCAGAAAAATTCAAGAATTTCAAAAACTAAAACAATTGCAAGAGCGCTTAAGGAATTACCAAAAACTGTTGATACCAAAAAATCACCATCATACATCAATATTATAGACTTGTTGAAAAATATTTTCATAAAACAAGATTATGATGCATTAGGGGATTTCCACATCAACACATTATTAATTTCATGTATGCATTTCATGGATCCGTTTAATTTTGATCAAGACAGAGTACGTAGATGTGTAATCCATTATGCTACTCCCGATGGTAGAATTATTCCATTCTGTTCTATGAACAATTTATATAGAGAAAGTATTGAAGAAAAATTCAACATACCTATGGATTCTGACAGAGCTAAAGAAATTTTGGAAAAAATTAGACAGTCATATACACAACAATAAAAAAATTATTTATAATTCCTCTCCCATTTACATAATTTTTTAATTAATTATTTAAAAAATGGCTCGGTTGCAATCCTACTTTTTGATATTTTTTGTATGATTCTTTTTTGAGATTTCATATTATCATTCTTTATTCTTTATCGTTGGTTATTTCTTGTATTGGATTTATTGTGGTGTTTGTTTTTAGTTTTGTTTGAGTTATTGTGTCGGTTTCTTTTTGTCTGGTTTTATTGTTTGTTTTTTGTGCGTTTTCTATTATGCTGAGTGTTCTGTATCTATTGTATAGCATGTTTTTGACTTGGTTTCTTTGTTTCTTAATGTTATGCTTCTGTTGGTGTTTTTTCCTTCAAATATTCTTAATTCTGCACTGTTTACTGTTTCTACTAGGTTTCTTTGGCCGTATATTTTTTGGCTGAATATTGCTTGTGTACTTAGTCTGTATTTTCCTGTTTTCGAGTTATTTTTAACGGGAATCATTGCTAAAGATTTCATTATCTCATTTATGTATGTTCTTATTTTTTCTGAATCATATCCTTTGTCAGCTACAATGTGTCGTGGTTTGTATTTTTGTATTACTCTTAAATTGGGTATGACTTGTGGTGAATCGTGTTTTGGACCTTTTATTGATTGTCCATATAATATTAGTTGATATTTGGTTTCTATTGAAATATGGTTTTTGTGTAGCTAATTCTATTCTTTTTTGTTCTTTTCCTGTAATATATGTCTCTTTGGTCACTTGTAAATCCTGTTCCATCAAGAACTATTATTTCTGGTTTTAAGTTATAAAAACTTAATAATATTTCATTTATTTGATTAAAGCATTTCTGTTTTGATTTTTTGAAGAATCTTTGAAGTATTGAAGCATCCGAAACTGTTTTTAACTTCAAATTTTACGTTTTTCACTTGATGAACTAAAATAATCTACAGTTTCTTTATATGTCAAATTTAAACGCAGTTTATGAGCATATCTTCCCATCATTTTGTGTTGAGTATATTTATATTTAGAATATTTTTTGAGAATTTAGGAATAACCTTTTCGATATATTATAAACTTATGATATAAAATTAGTTTGAGGATAATCTGATATTTTATGATAACCTTTTTTAAGATATTCAATTATTGAGTCTTCTTTTTCTGGTTCAATACCCAAAAAACAATAAATTTATATTGATTGATGATTTATCATTAAATATAGAATGGATAATATCGGTATACACATTACTATCTATTCTTTTTATTATTAATAAGCTTAAACCTACCAGTATAGAGTATAAAATCATTATAACTTTTCAACTTATTTTTTAACAAATTTTTATAGTAGAAAAGCCATATATCTTAATTAAATTTTAGAATTTTTCTCATTTTTTAAAAAAAAGTAATAGGTTTGCAATAGAGCCGAAAAAAGATATATTTAATCAAATGAAATTAAATATAAAAAATTTACTACAAATTTTTTTAGATATTTAATTTTAATATTTGAATAGATAAAAAAATGGTAATTGTCTCTTCTTTTATCAATAATTAAAGTTATAACGCTATCGATATAATAAAAGGCAATATATTAATAATACTAACAATAGATAATAAACTAGGTTCATTAGATAATTTTAACCTAAATATTTTACATAATTCAAAAAAGAAGTTAAAAATACAGTTTATATATAGGAACATATTAAAAATTTAATTACATATAAGTAAGGGGGAAAGAACTCATGTCTGAATTACCATTAACACCATTAGGAAGAATTATCAAGAATGGTGGAGCTGAAAGAGTTAGTGAAGATGCTAAAATAGCATTATCCGAATATTTAGAAGATATTTCTACAGATATTACTCAATTAGCATTGAAAAACGCTGCAGAAAATGGAAGAAAAACTTTAAAAGCAGAAGATATTGACGCAGCTTATAAAAAATTATAATAAATCTATTTTCATATTTTTTTATATATTCTGAATTTATTTTTTTGATTTAAGTAGTTTTTCAAAATCATCATTTTCCATAGAAATATTGATATAATATAATTTCTCTTTTTCAATAATTTTTAAAGCCAAAACACAGAAATCAACATTAACAAAAGTATTTTTAACATTCAATACTTTTAACAATACTAAGGGATATATACTCCTTGATTCTATAACCAAAGGTTTTGAATAATATATTTTTTTATCCAACATTTTTTTACCTATTTTGAAATAACTTTAATAATAAATTTCGTAAATTTTTTCTTTTAAGTACCATAATAATTATTTTAACAATATTTCTTAAAAAAATTTGAAAATTTATATTTATATCACTTTTAACAATTTTTTTATTTATTTCAGGTGTTAAGAATAGACGACAATTTAAAGGATATAATGGAGCAAATATCGACCATAATAATGTGCAAAACTTTATTGTAAGATTATTATTTGAAAGACCCAAATTTATGTAGATATTGGATTCCTTAAATTTACATAAATCTTTTAATGAATATATTACTTCAAACAAATCTTTTTTTGCTTCAACGAGTTCAGGATATATTTTTTCTATTTTATTTATCATTGAATTATCGTCATCCGAAGAATCATTTTCATCAATTTTTTCATCAGAAACCTCTTCAATAGAATCCTCTTCATCAGAATTAATTTCACGTGAAAATAATTGATATTCTTTTGAAAATAACTTGATTTTTATGCTTAAGTTAAGTTTAGAATTCTTAGAATACAAGTAAATATTAATTAATAAGATTGATACGAATAATTGTGCAAAATAATCTAAATTATTATTTTGAATAATAACATGTATATCTAATGGTTTTATTAATAGGAATATGAAGATAGATATAATAATAATTAAAAGTATGATTAATATTTCAACAATCATTTTTATATCCCTTCATTTTAAAAAGTCACATATTTAATTATTATTAAGATAAAAAATAAGAAAAAAATAATAATTATGAATCGTCGGATGATTTAGGTTTAATCTTTGTTTTAATTTTTTCGATATTACTTTCACTAGAAACATCAGTTGCTGGTTCTACTTTTGAATTACCAATTAAATCAAACACTATTTTACCAACATCAGAAAATAAATCGCCCAAAGACATATTATTGTTCTCTATAGGCACTACTTCAACACCATCAGGTCCTGGAATATTTGTATAAACAATCACAAAAGCAACAGGATCAATAGAACCTCCACCACCTGCTCCGCCAATTTGATTATTGCTATTTCCATCATTAGTAGCTACTCCCACACCAAAGCCTAAGGCGGTTTTAGAAATTGGGATAATAATTTTATCATTTGCTTTTATAGGATTTCCTACAATACTATTTGTATTCATTACATTTTGTATTTCAGCTAAAGTTTTTCCAATTGAACTATCAAGATCCATAATTAAAACCTTCATTATTAATATAGATAGTATCTATTTTAAATTATTTATATTTAACAAAAAAAATTATACTTAATAAAAAACACGTAAAATTAGATAAAAATAATGCCGTGGGCCGGACTTGAACCAGCGACATCCAGATCTTCAGTCTGGCGTTCTCCCATCTGAACTACCACGGCTTCAAAAATAATATGGGCCGAACGAGATTCGAACTCGCGATCCCCTCCACGTCAAGGAGGTATCATACCTCTAGACCATCGGCCCAGAAATATCTTTCTAAAGACTATTACTATATAACACATTCATTCTATATATACTTTTTGGTAAAAAAAAATAAACAACTAGCAGATTCAACGAATTAGTTTATTAATAAGAAATTCACCTAAAAGTCCACCAATTCCAGACAAGATACTACAAAAAATTATGGCCACTATAACAGTAACAATATCATTACTAACCAATAAAGTAGCTATTCCAACAACCAATCCAATCGTTGAAGAAGTTTCTAGAGAATCCCTATATGACATTTTAGGAATAACTGCCACAGACATTATACCTGCTAAAATCAAAGAAACTGATATAACCAACATCAAGGGAGTTAAATGCTGTGTAACAAAAGCCATTACATTAGCAGGCATTTCAGATGATCCCAATACAAATTGAACACCTATTAATGAAAAGAATAAAAAATCAATTAATCCAATAAGTAAAGAAAATAACCTAAACAAGATACTATTTTTAGGAGAAAATGTGGATTTTCCTGTTTTAATAATTATTGTAGGCTGAGGATTAATATCAGCTGAATTGATATTCATACCCTTTTGTATTTTATTCAAACTTTCAATATCATATTGTAATTGAAAACTTGTAGAACCACATTTTAAACAATATGCCGCCTCACGAGGATTAGAGGACTTACAAGAAGAACATATCTTTTGATAAGAAATTTCTGGAACAATAATATCATTCAAAATAAAATGCAAATCAGCATTAGTTCCTGCAAATTCTAATGTATGTCCACATTTATCACATTTATCAAAGTTTAAAGGAGTTAAATCATCAACTTCAACAAATTTTTTACAATTTCGACATACTATATAACTCATATTATCAATACCCTCTTCCAATATTATACTATTTTATTTAATCAATTTTATAAATTTTTAATTCTTTCTGAAACTAAATATGTACGTTTACCTTCAATAATCTTTACATCAATAAATGAACCTATTTCTGCATCATCCACTATAACATTTTTATAGGAATTAGTGTAACCTACATACCCACCAGTTGCACCTTCACCTGTAATTAAAACTTTTTGAATGGTGTTCTCATATCTTTTATTATTTTCTAACATTACCTCAGTTTTAACTTTATTAACTCGATGTGAACGTTCTTTCATTGTTTTATGATCTATTTCAGTTAAATTATTAGATTGTGCTCCAGGCCTATGCATATATTTAGATATGTGAATAATATCAGGTTTTATTTCATATAACAAATCCAATGTTTCCTGAAAATCTTCATCAGTTTCTGTAGGATAACCTATTATTATATCAGTTGCTAGAGATAAATCTGGAATTTCAGTTTTGAACTTATTAATCATATCTTTGTATTCTTCCAAAGTATGTAATCTGTTCATTTCTTTTAAAACTTTATCACTACCTGTTTGTACTGGGATATGTACAAAGTTATAAATTTTATCATTTTTCTTGAATGCGGAAATAACATCATCCAATTGTCCTTTTAAACTTTTAGGATGCATCATTCCTACCCTTATACGAAAATCACCATCTAAAGAACCAAGAGCATTCAATAAATCCGCAAATGATTCACCAGTATCTAACCCAAAACATGCAGAATCTTGTGCAGTTACTTGCAATTCCTTACAACCATTTTCTATAGCTTCTTTGGCTTCATCAACAATTATATCTATAGGATAACTAATCAAAAATCCTCTAGCCACTTTTGTACAGCAAAAAGTACAGGCACCATTACATCCTTCACAGATTTGTAAAATATGTGTTAAAGATTCCAATGGTTTTTTATTTTTTCCAGCCTTAATTATTTCAGTTTTACCGTATTCATGAACAATTTCACCATTGATTGATTTATCTACTACTTCATTTATTTTATCTATTTTATGAGGTCCAATCCAGCAGTCATCCCCAGCAAATTTATTTAAGCGTACTGGGTCAACTTCAACCATACATCCCCCAACAATAAGTTTTTTTTCAGGATATTGTTTTTTGATTTTGCTGATTTTTGTTATCATCTTTTGTTCTGTTGGAAGTTTAACATAGCAAGTGTTTAATATAACAATATCTGCATCATCAATATTATTTACCAACGTATGCTTGTCGGATAATATAGATGCCATCAATTCACCATCTGCCTGATTGAATGTACATCCATGTGTTTCTAGATATATTTTCATTTTACCACAAAGCTAATATCTTTTCTCTTTTGAAGTAGTTTTTACAACATATTCTGATAAATCATATTTTAGTTTAGATTTATCTTTTGAAGATAACAATTTACCATATACTCTTTTAATAACTTTAGCATAGGCAAAACCTTTTTTCATGTTTCGTTCTAAAGTTTTAATACCATAAACCCTAAATTTAAGTCCATTTATTTCGCCAATATCTCCAATTGAAAAAATAAATTCTCTTTCAAGTTCTAATTTGTGAGAAATTACGTTTCCTTGATTATCTATGGATAATCCTATTCTTGCAAGAGTATCTAATGATTTAGCCCATATAGTTTTAATATCTACCACTGGACATTCATATACTCTATTACCTTCATTATTCTCTATTGAAGTTACCTCAACATCCTTATCATCGATATATAACAATGTTCCTGTTTCCAAGTATTCATCAGAAAATAATGTAACACTAGTTTTCCAAGATGTTTCAAATTCACTAATTATTACTCTTACATTTATTTCATAAGCTTCTTCAGGTGGAATTTCATGATAAACATGACCACAATCATCACATTTTACTAATAACTCTTTATTTTTTTTGCCTTTAGTTTTTAATATTTCATATCCATCAAAGCCACATACTGGACAAACCATTGCTATTCCTCCTTTTTATTATTTAAGTATTGGTTTACTAAACCACCATTTTCAAGTATATCCAACATTGCAGGATCAAAAGGTTTAATCTTAACAGTTTTGTTATTGGTGAGATTAGATATTACTCCTTTTTCAATATCTATTTCAACAATGTCCCCCTCATTCACATCCAAATCTGCTGTTATTACAGGTAACCCTATGTTAATAGCATTCCTATAAAATATTCGTGCAAACGATTTGGCTATGACTACAGAAATCCCTGCTGTTTTAATTGCTACTGGTGCTTGTTCACGAGATGAACCACAACCAAAGTTTTCTCCCGCTACAATTATATCCCCTTTTTGAACTTTCTGGGAAAAGGTAGGATCTTCTGCTTCCATTACATGTTCAGCTAAATCTTCAGGATTAAAGGTACGTAAATATCTACCTGCAATAATTACATCTGTATCAATACAATCCCTAAATTTCCAAACTTTTCCTTTAATTTTTTCCATAGTTTTCACCTATCTTTAAGTATGGCTCCATGATTTTTTCCATTAGTTTTTATTACGCTTCCTTTATTATCTATTACTTCCAATAAATCTTTAAATAATGATTTATTATTTGAATCAGTTATCCCAAAACATGTTGAACCAAAAGAACTCATACCCCTACATGGGATATCATTTTCTTTAAAACAATCAATAATTTGTTGAATTTTATTTGTTTGTAAATGTCTTTCAATACTTTTAAAACCTAATGATTGAATTTTATTAATCCCATCACCAAAAGAATCTAAATCATTTTCCAATATTGCTGGCATAACTTTCATCAAAGTTAAATAACATATCTTTTCAACATCAACTAGATTTACTGGAGTATATGATTGAAATATATTTATTTCATCATCTCCTGAAGATCCTCTTGTTGAGAAAGGCGTTGCTAAAATGATATTCCATTTTTTGGGAAAATCATACCTTGCC
This sequence comes from Methanosphaera sp., assembly GCA_017430835.1. The sequence goes on along the minus strand of JAFRMD010000097.1, from coordinate 25,553 downwards.
AATAATGGAGGCGGAGATACTTTTGAAGCTGACGAAGGTAAAAAGTTACTTTTTATATCTTTTTTATGTCCCCCATCAACTATAAACCCACCATTAGCAAAAGAATGAACACCTATGCCACTTGTTCCACCACGTTGAATTATTTTTGCTAATTGATAAACATCAAAAGTGTTATCATTCATTTTAGCTATTAATTGACCTACAGATAGTGCTAATTGAGTTCCCAATCCAAGACCTTGATGTATTGGATATATTTCTTTAATTTCAAAGCTATACTCAGTATTAATATTCAGATAGTTCTTTATTCGATTTGAAGCTTCCATTATCTTAGATTCATATACTTCTTTTTCTTTAATATTTAAACCATCATCAAAAATAATTTCCGTTTTACCATCATTTTCATGACAAGATATGTTCAATGAAGGTTTATCCAATGTTATTCCCAAACCACCATCAATACGACCTTCTGATCCATTTAAATCTATTAATGATAAATGTAATCTTGCAGAGGTTTCAATTTCCAAAATAAAACAACCTAAAAATAAATAAAGATAAAAATTTATAATCTATAGTTATCTTTGTAAATTATAATAAATAATACTGTTTATTCAATGCCAATCAAATCATTATATGAATTTAGACATGTAAGGTCCATCCTTATGATAACCTAATTTTCTATAATAATCCCTAACGCCTATTCCACTAATTATCAACAGTTTATCTTTTTCAAATTCTTCATTAGCTATTGATTCAGCTTTTTTAAGCAACTGTTCTCCATATCCCCTATGCTGCCAATAATTTTGATTATTTTTTCCAATTTCTTGCATTTGTCCATAAACATGTAATTCCCTTATCAATGCACTAGTTTTTGTTATTTCAGGTCTGAATGTATTATCTGATGGAATTCTTAACCGAGTAAATCCAATTAATATATCATTAAGAGTATCTTCTATGGATAAAAATATTTCATGACCTCCAGTAACCTTATAATCTTCCCTTAACAGTTCAATATTATTATAATCAGGTTCAACACCATGAGCTTTTTTATGACCAACTTCCCTGCAACGAATACATTTACATTGAATATCTTCCTTTTCTAGTCTGTTATATACTAATTCTCCCAAGTTAGATTTTTTTACACCCGCATCAATCAATGTTGCTGGAATATCCCTTTGAATCCTCATTGTTCTAACCCATTTAGGTAGAATTTTTTTAATTTCCACAATCAAATCAACGGCTTGTTCAGACGTATACGGTTCATAAAGTCCTTGTTTCCACAAATCATAAAATTCAGAACCTTCGGTTACCAAACAAGGATATATCTTTAACATATCAGGCGAAAATGACTCTTCAGAAAATAAACGTTTAAACATCATTAAATCACTGTCAAAAGTTGAAAACAATCCAGGCATCATATGCATTGCAACTTTAATTCCCGAATCCCTTAATAACCTATTTGCTTCAATGACATCCTGTATATTGTGTCCTCTATCCACTCTTTTATATCGGTAATTATATAATGTTTGAACACCTAATTCAACTCTTGTTACACCATAACTTAACATCCTATTTATTTCTTCAGTTTTAGAATAATCCGGTCTTGTTTCAAATGTTAATCCTATGCATCTTACTTTACTATGTTCATTTACTTTTTGTTCATCATGCAAATATGTAAAATCGGTTGGAGGCACTATTTCTATTTCGCGCTGATTTTTAGGAATATTCCTTGATATTTTATGAAAATCATTCATAGCCCTAAGACATTGAGTTACAAACCATTCCTGATAATCTAATGTTCTTGATGCAAATGTTCCCCCCATAACAATTAATTCTACTTTATCAATAGGATGACCAATATTCCTTAATTGATATAATCTGTTAAAAGTTTGGACATAAGGATGAAATTCAAACATTCTGGCCCTTAATGCTGCCGGTTCTTCGCCTGTATAACTTGGAGGAGCAATACTACTTTCTGGACAATATTTACACCTTCCATGAGGACATTTATGAGGACTACACATGACTGCAACAATAGCTACTCCAGAAATGGTCCTAGATGGTTTTTTCATTAAGATAGGTCTTAATAATTCCAGTTCATCTTCTTTGGCATATTGCAGAATTTTTGAATTACCCATAAAACCAGGCAAATTCAATTCCCTACATGTTTGAATTTTCAGTTTTTCCAATTCCTTTTTTGTAGATATTTTGTTATCGATTGCTTTTTTAATAATTAATCTACATGCTTCTTCCATTTTATTCAAATTCTCCTAAAAAAATTTTTGAAAAGAATAACAAACAATACAATATAAATGTTTAACATAATACTTATTATAAAAAATATTAGGTGAACAACATGAAAATTACCGAAATACTTGGTAAAAAAGTTTTGGATAGCAACGCTAATAATGTTGGGAAAATACAAGATATTGATTTAGACATTAAAGAAAACAATATTAACAAGATTTTTGTTAATACGAATGAACTAAGCTTAAGAAAAGTTAATTTCGAAATAGTTCCAAAAGATATTTCCCAAATTGGCGATTATGTACTTTTAAACGTTTCTAAATCAGAAATATTTCCGGAAAATGAACCTGAAAATATACCTGATATAGAAGTAGTTAATCCTAGTGAACTAGAAGAAAAAAGTAAAAAGTAAAAATTATTAATTTATTCTTTTTCCTTCTTGATTGCTTCTATTGAATTTTTAAATTCATTTCTAAACTTCATTACTTGTTCTGTAGGAATGGAAAAGCTTACCCTAACATATCTGTTTCCAAATTTTTTACTAGTATAACTACCTTCACGAATAAAAATATTTTTTTCCTTTAGCATATATTCTGACAATTCTACAGGTGTTACTCCAGTTCCAGATAAATCAATTGTCATCATATTACCATCTATAGGGTATACTGGTAAAAATGCACCTTCAGTTTCATCTACTGCTTCTTTAATTAACTCCTGGTTTTTGTAACAAATTTCTTTAACTTCACCCAACCACTCATTTTTACTTTCTAATCCTGCGATAGCTGCTTCCTGTGCTAGTGAGTTAGTTCCCAAATCATTTATTACACTAGCTCTCATGGTTCTAATCAATTCTGGTGAACTTATTACGGCACCTATCCTTAAACCAGCCATCCCAAATATTTTTGAAAAACTATAAATGGTTATTGTATGTTCTGGTGCGTAATGTGCAATTAATGTATGCTCTCTAGCAAAGTCTTTATACGTTATGTCATGTAATACGAATATATTATTTTCTTTAGCAATTTCGGCGATTTCAATAATTTCATCCTTAGTGTAAACATTTCCTATAGGATTTAATGGATCAATAAGAATTATCATCTTAGTTTGTGCATCCATATTTTCCCTGATTAATTCTGGAGTTAACTTATAACCACATTCCTCATTATAAATAGGAACTTCTTTTACATGATGTCCAAAACGATTACAGAAATTGTTTATAATTAAATATCCAGGATCAGATGCTATTGTATTAGTTGTGTGATGTAATGTTGTACTTATTGCTAAATATAATGCTTCTGTTGCACTGGCAGTTATTTGAATATCAAAATTTTCAGGACTTAAGTCCAAATCTTTCAGAATTAATTTTTTTAATTCCGGAAAACCTTCTGGTGGGGGGTACATGCAATAATTTCTTTTTTTGGCCGCATTTATTAATGCACTTTCAATATGTTTATCCTTTTGTAAATGATTAGTGTTCTGTCCCATCCATATTAAATCTTCTTTTTTATATAAGTAATCAAAAAATTCATTAATTGAATTAAATCCAGCAGGTACTTTTTTTTCTTTTTTCTTAAAAACCATACTCAAAACTCCTATTTTTTTATGAAATTCCCTCGTCAATTATTTCAAATGTTACAGTTTGACCTGGAGACTTATTCTTATGTCTTTGTAATGTGGCTGTTCTCGTAGAAGAACCTATATTTCTTTCTATTTCTACAATAATTTTACTCCAATATTTTAATACCGTTCCACCAATTGGTTCTACTATCAAATCATCAGAATCGAATGGAGAATATATTTGATTTGTAATTACTACTGCTATATCATATTCTCTGCTTAATGCCAATAATTTTGCCATTAAACGACCTAATTTCTTATTAATTTCTGAAGGGTCTCCTTCTTCAACACGATATAACGCCACAATCGAGTCAATAATTAAAATATTGATGTTTTTATTAACTTCCAATAAATTTTCAATATTTTGAATACATAATTGTTGTTCATCGAAAGTTTTTGGTTCTAATAAATAGATATTGCTCGCTATCGAATCAAAATCCAATCCGGCTATTTGTTGTACTCTTTCTAATGATAATCCACCTTCAGTATCCATATATATTGCTTTTGAACCATCTTTTGTAGATTCATATAATATTTTGAGGGCAATATTAGTTTTTCCACATCCGGGAGGACCATAAAATTGAGTAATACAACCTTTTTCAATACCTCCGCCCAAAAGTTCATCTAATGACGAATTTGTTGGTATTAAGATAGATTGTTTTAAATCCGACAATGTTTTCAATTTGATATCTCCATCAGTATTTATTGACTAAACCCTAGTGATATCTCTGTATTTTATAATATAAAAATTAAATAGATATGAAAAAAAAGAATCAAAAGAAAAAAATATAGGAGATTAAGTAGTTGTATTTGTTGCAACTTGTGTATTAGTAGCTGTTGCATTTGGATATTCAAATACATTCCATACACTAATACCTGGTTCTGAGTGAACCATATCAAATCTTGTTTGGTTAAATCCACTTTCTAAATATAATTTTGTAAATACTGAATTTTCTAGATATGAATCAAACAATACTGTGAAGAATGAACCGTCACTTTGATGAATTGCCATTATCGACATGTTACTGTTATTGTTAACTATTCTTTCTGATAATTGATTGTTATCCACATATATTAATTTATGAGGTTTAATCATTTCATTTCCAGTACCGTCTGTTAGTTCAGTAGATAATCTTTGTTTGTCTTCAGTAGTTGTCATGTTGATGGACTTATTAAGTTTGGATTGATCAAGATATGCAAATGACATACCCATACCCTGTGTATCATTACTTGCAGACGCTACTCCAACTACTCCATTTTCTTCACCTAGAGTAAATGCTTTACCGTTTATGTTTTCGGTTTTACTTTGTGAAGGATAATAGGAATAGTGATATGATGTTTTGTTAGCAAAGTCCCATGATCCAAAGTACGACCACCATGCAGCCTTTGAAAGCATATCCGAACTTAATATTAAGTATACTGGTTTTGTTTGTGCAGGATGTGTTAAATCAAGTACAGAATTTGCTTGTTGTTGATTTAAACCATATGTTCCAGTTAAAGCAGCGTTAGCCTGTGTCCTATCCATTGGTAATATTGCATTTAATATTTGTACTGTTTTAGCTGTATCATTAGTATATAAATCTAGAACATTGGATGCATCTTCTCCACTATTTGCTAGCATTCTTAGAATACCTGCAGATAAATGCTCATTCGACGTTGCTAACGAGTTACCAATCCAATATGCCCGCATACTATTCTGAGAACCACCGTCAAATACCACTTGTCTTTCAGCTATTGCTGTAAACAAGTGACCAAAGTCCCACCATGATGCAAGAACTGAATTTTGAGGTGTGTTTGCTTTAATCCAAGTTAATGTATTATACATGTCATCATTTGTACTTCCTACTGCTTGTGAAGAAGTTAGATGATCTGCCCATAAAGGTGTGACTATAGCCAAAATCACTAAAATTGCTGCAATTCCAATTACATAAGATTTTTGTTCTATTTTCAAATCTATATACTTTACGAAATAGCCTACAAATAATCCGGACATTAATGCAATAGGAACCTCAAATTGTTCGATAAACCTTGTACCTTGTGTTAACATTACAGCTATACCAATAGTCCATAAGAGTAATAATACGAATAAAAACAAATTATTGTGTTTTTCTTCATATGTCCATTCGAATTTACCTGGAATAAACTTGTTTTCATGTTCATGAGCAATTTCTTCAGCTTTTTTAGTTTTAGGTTTATATCTCCTAGTTTTGGTTTTTTTATTAGTAGTTTTCTTATCATCTTTTTTAGTTTTAGCTACTTCTTTAGATTTAGATTTTTTACGTATAGCATAAAACATCAATACAAAACCAAATATTGCATATAATACTGGGAATAAACCACCCGTGTTATTTATTACATCAATAACTTCCGGAATCTGCATTTCACCTACAGATACATATACGTTTGGATATGCAGTACCTGCTGTTGCACTCTGTAAGCTAGTTGAAGAACCCAATACTCCTGCAACACTTTCAAAGAGTGATGAACCTACCGTAAATGCAAGAATTACTACAGAACATATAATAAATACTACCAAAGTAATTGTTACTTTATTTTCCTTCAACCACTGCTTCTTATTGGATAAATCCTTACCATCAAACCTATCTACAATATATGATATTGGTAAATATAATATCAATGCACCAAATGTTAAAATTACCATATATGGGTAACCACTCCATGAAAGAGAGAATAATCCCAAGGTTAGTGCAGAACATACTGCAAATATTGCTTTGAATAATGGTTTTTTAGCATATACACTTTCCGATAAGAAAAGAACTATCATTAAAGGCAGCAGTACGTTGAACATATCTGTATCAAAGAAACCACCATATGTGTGTGAGAAATATGCTGGAGCAGCTCCTGCAATAACTCCCGCTACTATTGCTCCCCACGTACTTCCCGTTGCTCTTCTAACTATGAAAAATGCTGGTAAAACTGCTAATGAACCTATCAAAGGACCTATCCAAAATGATATTTGTGTTAATGATACCGTTCCAAACATATTTGCAACTTTATATGCAAATGCTGCTAATACGATAATAACAGGTTGATAGTTTGCCTCCCTACCATGAGGTGACGTGGATAAGGAATCCCAATCACTTCCATTTACTTGAGTATCCCCCAAATGTCCTGATTTTAGATAATTCTCAGTTAAACGATAATTATAATAAGAGTCTATCTCAGTAAAATATGGCATTCCGCTATCATCTTTATATAAGGCTTTCATTTCTGGATCAGAAAGTCCGCCAAGATTTATTGTTTCTGCCCTTACTGCAAAAACTGCAAATACTAGTAAAATAGCAACCACCCAAGGCGCTATTTTTTTCACTATATCTTTATTGACCATTGTTAATCTCCTTTTACCTCCGATTATTAGATATAAATAGGATAATCATTATCTAATGTACTTATGATTATTTAATTCAAAATATAAATTGTATCTAACGAGAATATTTTATTTATAATATACACATAGATTAGTAATTTATATAATATTACGAACTATCCATATAGAGATTTAAGTTTTAAGATATATTTAAATTTAATAAAAAAGTTTTTTTGAAAACAAAAAATATGTGAACTCTAAATAATAAAAAAAAACTTAAAAAATATTATATTAATTATATAAATATTATTCTACAGTATATGATGATTTAATGAAAAATTACTAGAAAATAAAAGGAATAAAATACTCAACACTATTAAAAAAAAATTTATTTTATCTCCACCATTTTTTATAACAAAAATTTGAGAAATATATTAAATAATTAAAAAAAAGATAAAAATAATAGAACTTTTTTGCTTTAAATTAATCATGAAAAATCAAGGTAGTTTTATCAATGACTGAAGAAATATTAAATTATTTTCAAAACAAAAAATGGTACAGGGATCGAATAGAACATATAGAAGAAATTCCACCTAGAAGAGCAAGATACTCACAAGAAAAAGTTAAACTACCCAAACCACTAGAGGACTACCTGGAAAAACATGAAATCAGATTATATACACACCAATATAAAACACTCAAAGAAGTAAGAGAAGGAAACAATGTTATTATCACCACCCCCACAGCAAGTGGAAAAACCTTATCATTTACCCTCCCAGTTATTGAAGACTTAACAAACAATCCCACTGACACAGCATTATACATTTATCCAACAAAGGCTTTAGCAAATGACCAATTAAAAAGTTTATTAGACATTGATAAAGAATGTGATTTAGGAATCTATCCTGAAAAATATGATGGTGATACTCCTAAATCAAAAAGACCAGAAATAAAAAGAAAATCTCGGTTAATCATAACAAATCCCTACGAATTACATTACATATTACCCTGGCATAGCCAATGGAAAAGATTTTTCGAAAACATCAAATACATAATAATAGACGAAGCTCACCAGTACCGAGGAGTATTCGGTTCAAACATGGCCTTTTTGATAAGACGCTTGAAAAGAATTTGTAAATATTATGGTTCAGAACCCCAATTTATTATATCAACGGCTACCCTTGCAAACCCTAAAGAGTTTGGAGAAAAATTAACTGGACTTAACTCAAAAATCATTGATGAAAATGGTTCTCCTTCTGGAAAAAAATATTTTATTTTCTTCAATCCTTATGCAATAGAGTCAAAGAACCCCTCAATACATAATGATACTTTGAAGCTTTTTAACACGTTCGTAAAAAATAACTTTCAAACTATTTGTTTTGAAATATCAAGAAAAATGGCGGAAGTAATTGCATTAAGATCCAAAAAAGAGCTTGAAAAAACATCACCAGACATATGTGACAAAATAACTGCATATAGAGCAGGTTACACAGTTGATGAACGTAAAAAAATTGAAGATAACCTTAAATCAGGAAAATTAAAAGGAATTGTAACTACAAATGCTTTAGAATTAGGAATAAACATTGGTTCATTGGATAGTGTTATTATTTCAGGATATCCTGGGACTTTAATATCCACCTGGCAACAGGCGGGAAGGGCAGGAAGAAAAAACCAACAATCCATAATTACAATGGTTGCATTCCAAAATCCTTTAGACCAATACTTTATGAAACATCCCGACATCTTTTTTAAAAAATCACATGAACATGCAATTATAGATTTGAACAATCAACAAATACTTAATGGACATTTAAAATGTGCTGCATACGAGATACCATTAAAACTAGGTGAAATTGAAAGTTTTGGATTTGATGATGAAGGGATAGTTATTGATGAAATTGATGAATTAGAAAATAATGGAATTGTAAAGTATAAAAATGGAGAATGGGTTTATAATGACATGGAACTTCTAAAACAAGACAAAAGTCCAAATTTTGAAGTAAACCTTAGTGATGTTATGTCTGAACCATACAAAGTTTTTAATGGAAATCGTTTTTTAGAAGAAATGAGTGAAAAACAAGCATTTAGAGAAGCTCATGAAAATGCAGTTCTGATACATAATGGTGAAACATATCTAGTTCGTGAAATGGACATTAATGAAAAACGGGTTTACGTAAAAAAACAGGACTTGAATTATTATACTCAAACGTTAAAACAAGTAGATGTAAAAAATCTTAAAAAAGAAAAAGAAGAAAAAATTGGAGATATCATCTTATCTTATGGAAGATTAACCGTAACAGAAAAGTATGACAAATACAATATAATTAAATTCAGTAAAATAACTGCAACAAAAAAACTTAATTTACCTCCGTTAAATTTCAATACGAAGGGTTTGTGGTTTACAATACCATTTAATATTAAAGAGGAACTTCAAAAATATTTAGTTAATGATGATAATTTTAAAGACACATTTATGGGATGTTTACAAGGTGTTCAAAATGTAATATTGTCTGTTGCTCCATTCCACGTTATGTGTGATAGTTATGATTTGGGAGGAGTATCAAAAAATATGCATGAAGATACTTTAAATGCTACAATATTTATTTATGATGGTTTTGAAGGAGGAATAGGTTTAACAAATAAAGCATTCAAACTATTTGAAGAAATAATTAAAATGGCTTATGAATTAGTTAGAGATTGCGACTGTGAATCTGGTTGCCCTGCATGTATTTATAGTTCTCAAAATCAGAGCGATGATAAACATCTTAATAAGGACGGTACATTATTAATTTTAAAAAGATTATATGAAATAATTTCTAGTTAAAAAAAGAAAGAGGGGATTATTTTTTTTCTTCTTTTTGTGATTTTTCATAATCAGCAATAGAAGATGTGAACCTACATTTAGGAAATCCTGTACATCCAATAAATTCTCCAAATCTGCCCATTCGTTTAATTAAATCTTTTCCACAATCTGGACATTGTCCTACAATATCATTACTAGACTTTTGTCCGCCATTAGCACATTCAAAATCCAAACATGCTCTTTGTCTTGGATTTCCATATGAAATTAATGGTAAACCACATTTTTCACAAGTAGTTTTTAATACATTAGCACCTGCAGGTAAGGAATATGTTTTCTTACATTTTGGATATCCAGTACATCCAACAAATTTTCCACCTTTTGGTGATGAAATGATTATTAAGTTTTCTCCACATTCACATTTTCCAACTATTCTACTTTGTTCATAAGCTTCAAATAATTCTTTTCCAATATTATCCTGATTATCATCAATTGAATCGAGAATATCGTCCAATTCAGATCTTGCTTCGTCAATTACATTATCTTCTGTTATTTTATTCTCTTTTATCTCGGACAGATCTGTTTCAAACTCACGAGTCATCTTTTCACTAGTAATTCTTTGGGAATACTTGCTTAATGTATCTATCATACGTTCTCCAAGTTCATTTACTGTGATTTTCTTTCCCTCTACATATTTCCGGGTATATAAGATAGATACTATGTTTGCTCTTGTAGATTTTGTACCTAATCCTCTTTTTTCCAATTCACGAATAATAGATGCTTGGTTATATCTTGCAGGAGGTTTTGTCTCTTTTTCTTCACTTATAACTTTAGCTTTTGTGGTTTCTCCTTCCTTAATATCTGGGAATTCCTCATTTTTTACTTTTTTATATTGATATGGATCTAAACTTAACCATCCTTCCTTTGATATTCTTTGTCTGGAGAATGAAAATGGTTCTTCACCAATATCCAAATCTACTTTGATTGATTCTATTTCTGCTGGTTCTCCAAACAAACTTATGAATCTATAAGTTATTAAATCATATATTTTTTGGTAATCCTCTGAGATATCTTTAGGCAAAGTACCTGTTGGATGTATAGCGGGGTGTGCTTCATCAGTTTTTTTACCTTCATTAGGTTTTAATGGTTCTTTTAGTTGCTTAATCTTATCTTTAAATTTAGGATTTTTAGATAACTCATTAAGTATACTTGGCAAACCTAATGATTCAGGTAATTTTTGTGAAGACGTTCTTGGATATGAAGTATATCCTTCAACATATAAGTTTTGAGCAATTTGCTGAGTTTTTCTTGGTGTAAAACCAAATTGAGCATATGCTTCTGATTGTAATGTACCTAATTCAAATGGGAAAGGCAAATCTTTCTTAGTTTTCTTCTTTGTAATTTTAGTTACTTCAGCATCTTTTCCTTTACAATTATCCAAAATTTTATTAACTTCTTCTTTATCAAATATTTTACCCTTTTTATGGTCTGCTATTATTCCTTTTTGGATTTTAGCTTTAATTACCCAATATGGTTCTGGTATGAATTTTTTTATTTCCTTTTCACGTTCTGTTAATATTGCAAGAGTTGGTGTTTGTACTCTTCCTGCAGACAATTGTACATACCTATTTGTTACTTTCAACACAGAATCCGTCATGGATTTAGATATGTTTACTCCAAATAAGTAATCCAGTATGTGTCTTGCTTCTCCACTGTCAACCCAACTCTGATCATCTTTTAGAGGATATGCTTCCGAATAGGATTTTATCAAATCCTTTTTTGTTAAAGCAGAAAACTTCATCCTAAAAGATTTATCAATAGACTCTTTGCCACAAATATATTTTAAAGCATTATATCCAATTAATGTACCTTCCGTATCATAATCACAAGCATGTATAAACCTATCTGCATCTTTAGAAAACTTCTTAATCGTGTCTATGTAATTTTTAACATATTTCTTTGATTTGTCTGTTTCATATAATGGAACCCATTCCACATCATATAACCTTTTATTTTTCTTGTTTGTTGCTTGTAATGAAAATAAGTGACCTACTGCAGACAGTACTGTTGTTTTTTCTCCATTGTCTTTGACTATCTCATAATAAGGTACTCTTTTATACGAATTTTTCACAGGTGAATCAGATAAAGCCATTGCTACCTTTTCTGCCACTTTAGGTTTTTCGCATATTATTAATTCACTCATAAATCATACTCCTACCAATTTTTTAATTAATGTGTCATATTATTATTGTTTAAAATGATTTGTAATACTTATATAAATTAATATATTCCTATAAAATGATATTTTAATATCTAATATAAATATTAATTTAAATTTTATATAATTAAATGTTACACAAAAATTATAATTTTAGAAATACATAAATTTTTACAATTATGATAAATGAAAAAAAAAATGAGTGATGTTTTTAATGTTAATTGGAGTAATATCAGATACACATATACCAGTACGTTCTGTTTCAATTCCAAAAAAAGTTTTTGAAGTATTTGAAGATGTTGACTTAATATTACATTGTGGTGATATTGAGGTTATGAGTGTGATTGAAGAATTAGAAGAAATTGCCCCTGTAAAAGCTGTTCATGGAAATTGTGATCCAAATATTGGTTTTAACACACATGAAGTATTTGAAGTTGAAGAAGTTAAAATTGGTTTAACTCATGGCGTTGTTTATCCAAAGGGAGACACACAACAATTATATTACCTGGCAAAGGAACTTGGAGTAGATATCTTGATTAGTGGACATACACACCAACCATTAATTAAACAAGAAGGTGATGTATTATTGTTAAATCCGGGAAGTCCTACACAACCTAGAATGACAGAACCCTCAGTGATGCTATTAAACATAAATAAAAAAGATGTTGACGCAGAAATAATTAAAATTGGAAGGCCAACATGCAAATCTTTAGATTTTTCACGATTTAAACATTAGGAGTAAAAACTATGAGTAGATGGAAAGCAAAACATGATAAAGAACATTATTATAAGTTAGCAAAAAAACAAAATTATAGATCTAGAGCATCCTACAAACTTAAACAGTTAGACAAAAAATATTCATTACTTAAACCAGACTATAACGTTGTTGATTTAGGTGCAGCCCCAGGAGGATGGAGTCAAGTTGTTGCTGAAGTAATAGGTGAAGAAGGAACCGGTCAGATTATCAGTGTTGATTTAGAGTATATTAAACCTATAGAGCATGAAGCATATACTGGTGTAAAAGGAGATTTCACCACTGAAGAAGTTCAAAATATCATCATAGAACTAATTGAAGGTAAAGCCGATGTCATATTATCTGATGCATCACCCAAATTAACCGGCATTAAAGATATTGACAATTTTAAAGCTTATGATCTTGCAGTAGCGGTATTAAAAATTTGTGACAATATTCTAAAGAACAATGGAGATTTAATAATTAAAGCATTCCAAGGAGAATCTTACCAAGAATTAGTTAAAAATCTTAAGAAAAAGTTTAGAAACGTTAAAACAACAAAGCCTAACTCATCCAGAAAACGTAGCTCTGAAATGTATGTAATTGCACGAGGTTTCAAAGCACCAAAAGAAAAAAAAGTAATTTAGTAGAAATTATTTACTTCCAATTAACTGATTATAAATATCTTCCACTTCTTTTAAATCTGAACGTGTTTGATTCATTTTGTTTTGAATTTCACCTTCAGTTTTTCCATTATTTATATCATTTTGTATTGAAGCTAACGAACCATTAACTTCTGATAATTTAATTTTTCCATTATTATACTGAGTTTTTACAGCAGAATCTGGACTTGTACCTAACTTTTGATTTAATTCCCCATATTTAACAGACACATTATGATATTCCGATTTAAGTTGATCTAATTGATCATATGAAGAACCACTACTAACAGTTGATGAAACACTATTAGTAAATCCAGATACTGCAATATAAGCTATTACTCCCACTGTTAATAGAATTAAAATTACTCCCAGTAATGAAATAGTTAAAGAAGTAGTTTTAAATAATTTTAACCTTGATCTTTTCATATAAAACCTCATAGCACTCTTAAAAATATTCTTATAAATTATTATAAGATTTCTATATGTATAAATTTTTAGAGTTATTAAGTTATAAAATTTTAGTACAAAAACAAAAACATAAAAAATTAAAATCATTACTACTAAAAATTATATTATATGGAAACCGTGACCACAGAAAATACAAGAGTTTCTTCTGCAACAACGACACAAAAACTAGAAGAATTTTTCAGTGAAATATGTAAAGATGAAATATTATCTGTTTTAGACACATATCCTGAAGAAAAGTCAGTAGTAGTAGATTATAATGCTTTAGAAATGTTTGACCCTGATTTAGCAGATTTATTACTAGAAAAGCCTGATGAAACTTTAGAATCCGCAATGACTGCTATCAAAAATATTGACCCTCAAAGAAAAAATGCGCAACTTAATGTTAGATTTATTAATGTTAGGAATAATGTTCATTTAAGGTATTTACGTAGTGAATATATTGGCAAATTCATTGCAGTCGATGGAATTGTAAGAAAAACTGATGAAATTCATCCACGTATAATGAGTGCTGTTTTTGAATGTAGAAGTTGTATGAGAATACATGAAGTAGAACAGAAATCCAATATCATACATGAACCTGCAGTATGCCAGGAATGTGGTGGAAGATCATTCAAATTACTGCAAGAAGAATCTAGATATATGGATACTCAGACAGTTAAATTACAAGAACCTTTAGAAAATCTTTCAGGAGGAGACCAACCAAGACAGATAAACATAGTCTTAGAAGATGATTTAGTAGACACTTTAACACCCGGAGACAAAATAAGAATTACCGGTACACTAAAAACAGTTCGTGATGAAAGAACAAAAAGATTTAACAATTATATATATGGAAATAATTTTGAACCACTAGAACAAGAATTTGAAGAACTTGAAATCAGTGAAGAAGATGAAGAAAAAATTAGAGAATTAGCAGAAGATCCAGACATCTATAATAAAATAATTGATTCTACTGCCCCTTCAATTCAAGGTTATTATGAAGTTAAAGAAGCAATTGCTTTCCAATTGTTTGGAGGAAGTGCAAAAGTTCTTGAAGATAGAACACACATCAGAGGAGATATGCATATTCTAATTGTTGGGGATCCAGGTATTGGTAAATCCCAAATTCTAAAATATGTATCAAAATTAGCTCCTCGTGGAATATACACAAGCGGAAAAGGTACTAGTGGCGTCGGTTTAACAGCAGCAGCTGTTCGAGATGATTTAGGTGGATGGAGTCTTGAAGCAGGCGCACTTGTATTAGGTGATAAAGGTAATGTATGTGTAGACGAATTAGATAAAATGCGCGAAGAAGACCGTTCTGCAATACACGAAGCATTAGAACAACAAACAATTTCCATTGCTAAAGCAGGAATCATGGCAACACTTAATAGCCGTTGCAGCGTACTTGCCGCAGCAAACCCTAAATTTGGAAGATTTGACAGATACAAAACCATTGCTGATCAAATCGATTTACCTTCACCAATTCTTTCACGTTTTGATTTGATATTTATTATTGAAGACAAACCGAATGCTGAAAGAGACCATAGCTTAGCTGGACACATCTTAAAAATACATCAAGAAAGTAATATACACTACGTTATCGAACCAGAGTTTATGAGAAAATATATTGCATATGCTAGAAGAAACGTTCAACCAGTATTATCTTCTGAAGCAGCAAAAGTATTGCAAGACTTTTATGTAACCATGCGTAGTGGGGCTATAGATGAAGAATCACCAGTACCTATTACGGCTCGTCAATTAGAAGCTTTAGTACGTTTATCAGAAGCAAGTGCTAAAATTAGACTAAGTGAAGTAGTTACAAAAGAAGATGCAGAACGTGCAATTAAACTACAAGAAGACTGTATGAAACAAGTAGGTTATGACCCAGATACTGGAAAAGTAGATATTGATAAAGTTGAAGGAAGAACTTCAAAATCTGAACGAGATAAAATTAACCTTCTAATCGAGGAAATTAAACATATATCTGATGAATATGGAGGAAGTGCTCCTAAAAATGTTATATATGCTAGTTTAGCCGACAAATATAACATTTCTGAAAATAAAGTTGATGAAATGTTAAATATGTTAAATACTAAAGGAGTTATTTATTCGCCTTCTTCAGATAATTACAAAGTTGCTTAGGAAAAATTTAATTAGTAAGATAAAAAAAATATTATATTATAATGAATAAATTTTAATAAAGTTTATACTTTTTATTTTAATCTGATACTGAATCAAAAAATAAATGGAGGTTAACACATTGGCAAAAAAAGATACAGAATTTGAAGAATATGAAGCTTTATTAGATAAAGCATATGAACAATTGCCAGAAACCGTCTTCGAAGCAAAAAGATTTAAAATACCTAAAGGTTATTCTGTTATTCAAGGTAATCGTACAATTATTAAAAACTTTGGAGATGTTTCCGGCACATTAAATAGGGATCCTCAACATGTTCTCAAATATTTACTCAGAGAATTAGGTACTTCCGGAAATGTTGAAGGAAACAGAGCAATACTTCAAGGGAAATTTACACACTACGTTATTAACGACCGTATTAAAGAATACGTGGATAATTTTGTAATGTGTCATGAATGTAATAGACCAGATACAATCATTATTCGTGAAGATCGTATTGACATGTTAAAATGTAGTGCTTGTGGAGCAAGAGCACCATTAAAATCATTATAATAGTCCAATACTATTATAAACTTTTAATATAAGCTCCTAAACTTTTTTTGAATAAAAATTTACTTTGAAAATATCTTTACAAAGATGATATTATGTTTTGTTTATTATGTAATAAAGAAGAAAAATTATACGATGGATTATGTAAACGTTGCTACATAAACGAATTCGAACTAATTGAAGTTCCTGAATATGCAACATTTACAGTATGTTCACACTGCGGTTCAACATTAAAACATGACAAATGGATAGAATCTGCATATTATGATGATGAAATTATAAATGATGCGATTCAAAAAGATATTGAAATAAATAAAAATTTAAAAAATGTTGAAATAACTACCGAAATACTAACTAATAGAGGAACTGTGTACGATTGTATATTACATGCATATGGTGAAGTTCTTGATGGAGAACTGATTGATAAAGAATATCCGATAGAAGTTAAAGTTATTAAGGGAGTATGTCCTGATTGTAGTAAATTCCACTCAGGTTATTATGAAGCAGTCATACAATTAAGAGCAGATAATAGAAAACTTGAAGAAGAAGAGATAACACAAGCTGACGAATTCATTGCAAACGAAATACAACGTTTATGTAAAACAAATAAACTAGCTTATGTTACAGAAAGAATCGTACTTAAAGAAGGAATAGATTACCAGGTCGGTTCTCATAATGCTGCACACAAAATTGCGGAAAATTTACAAAAACAATTTGGTGGAATAATTACAGAATCACGGAAAATTGTTGGTAGAGACAAATCAAAAAGTAGAGACTTGTATAGATCATGGATTTCAGTCAGATTACCATCATTCCATAAAAATGACTTTATCAAATACAAAGACAAGATTTTAAAGATTGAAAAAATTGGTAGTCACAAATTTGTTGGATTGAATCTGGAAAGTTATGAATCCGAATCTATTAGTTGGAAAGAATATGAAAAGATTAAAAAAGTTGGCGACACTAATAGTATTAGAACCAGTACTGTTACCAATATTACGCCATCAGAAATACAAATATTAGATCCTGACACGTATATGACTGTAGATTTAATTAAATCAGATAAAATAAAGAATATTGAAATTGGTCAAGAGATTAATGTCATTAAAATTGAAAATAAAATATACATATTAATATAATTTATAAAAGAATGGAGGAAAAAATAATGGATATAGATAAAGCAATAGAAAAAATTTCTAGAGATACAGCCGAAATTATTGAAGTTGATGAATTAAAAGAATTTATTAAAAGGGGTGAAAAAGTAGCATATGTAGGTTTTGAACCTTCCGGAAAAATTCATTTAGGTCATGCATTAACCATTAAAAAGATGAAGGATTTGCAAGATGCAGGCTTTAAAATTAAGATATTTATTGCTAACCTACATGCATACCTCAATGATAAAGGAACTCTCGAAGAACTTAATGAAATTTCCGAATACAACATCAAATGTTTTAAAGCATTAGGATTAAAAGAGGAAGATACCGAGTTTGTTCTTGGTTCCCAGCGTATGTCTAAAGAATTTATGGTAAGGGTTTTCCAAGCTGCCAAAATGGTTACTATTCAAAGAGCTCAAAGAAGTATGGCACAAGTATCCCGAGATGAAACACATAACGTTGCTGAAGCTTTATATCCAGTTATGCAAGCATTAGATATACATGATTTAAATGTTGATGTTGCTGTTGGTGGAATGGAACAAAGAAAAATACATATGCTTGCTAGAGAAATTCTTCCTAAAATGAACTTCCAAGCTCCAGTATGTATTCACATCCCATTAATTCATGGAACTGACGGATCAGATAAAATGAGTAGTAGTAAAAGTAATTTTATTGCTATTGATGACAGTCCTAAAGAAATTAAAAATAAGATTAACAAAAGTTTCTGTCCTATAGGTGAAGTTGATGGAAACCCTATAATGGAAATGGCTCATTATTATATCTTTGACAATAATGAAAAAATGTTAATTGAAAGACCTGAAAAATTTGGTGGCAATCTTGAATTGACAGAAGAAGAATTAGTAGACATATATTCTAAAGAAGAGTTACATCCTATGGACTTGAAAAATACCGTTAGCAAATATTTAATTGAAAGGTTTGCACCAGCTAGAGAATATATGGAAACACATTAAAGGTGAAAAAAATGGCAAGACATACTATGAGAGTATTATCTGGAATAAATCCCAGACAAGTTGATGTTATGATTGAAAAATATCATCTCAACATGTTACAAAACGACAAAGGAATTATCCTATTTGAAGGTGAACTTGAAGATTTAAGAAGTGCTTCTAAACATGTTGTTGACGTAGTTCTACCACCGGGTCCTACAGTTAGTGAAATTAAAGCCGCTGTGGACAAGTTTGATGTTCAACTAAAACAATCAGATGAAGGTCCACAATTACACGGCTCTTATGATGAGATAAATAATGCCGTTAATTACATTGTTGACATAATGACCGAAAGAATTAATTTATAATTCTTCCACTATTTTTTCTACTATTTTTCTTATTTCCTGTTGTACATCATCAATAGAATTGCCAGCGTCAACAATTACAATATTATTTTCAGTTTTTAAAAGATTTAAATAATTATTACGTGTTTTTTGTAGAAAATCAATATTTTCAAATACTTCCTCCTTATCACAACGTTTTATTGCTTCTTCTTCCGACAAATCCAATATTACCGTTAAATCGGGACGAGGCGTATATGTATTCACATCATATATCCACTCAGACTTTACTGAAGAATTGTTTTGATAACATATACTAGAATAAAATGATCGATCGCTTATTAGGATAGTTCCATCATTTTTTGAATTTATTATTTCCTTTTTGAGTGTTAATCTATCCGCAGCAAATAGTAATGTGAGCATTTGTTGATTTATATCATTTGTTGATTCTGGATTTAATAATTCTTTTCTAATTAATTTTCCAATTTCCGATTTAGTTGGTTCTACTATCATTTTTGTTTTAAAACCTTTTTTTGTTAACCATTCATTTAATAACTTTGCCTGTGATGATTTTCCTGCTCCATCTATACCTTCTAATACAATATACATAATACCAACTTTAATTAGATAATTAATTATTATATATAATTTTTAAATAATTTGAATTTTTTCTAGGGGATAATGATATGACTTATGATACTTGCAAACTTCTTTCACCGGTAGGTTCTATGGATGTTCTTAAATCAGCGGTTTTTAGTGGTGCTGATTTTGTTTATTTGTCTGGAAAAAGGTATGGTGCTAGAGATTATGCTGAAAATTTTGATTATAATCAGATGAAAGATGCTGTTGAATTTTGTCATAAGTATAATGTAAAAGTATTTGTTACTGTGAATACTTCTATTTTAGAAAGGGAAATTCCCGAAGTAGTAGATTACGTTTATTATTTGTACATAAATGGTGTTGATGGTGTTATTATTCAAGATATTGGTTTAGCCAATATTATCAGCAAGTTAATTCCCAATTTAAGTATTCATGCTTCTACCCAGATGACTGTTTATGATTATTCATTTGTTAAATGGTTATGTGAAAATTCATTTGATAACGCTAATTTATCTAGAGAAGTACCTATTGATAGAATTAAAGAAATTATTTCAAAATTAAAAAAATATAATCATAACATCAATATTGAAGTATTTGGTCATGGCGCCTTATGTTACTGTTATTCCGGGCAATGTTTGATGTCATCTTTTTTAGGTGGTCGTAGTGGCAATAGAGGATTATGTGCTCAGCCTTGCCGTATGAGATACATTTTTAAAGATTATTACAATACTCCTTTATCCGACAGTAACTATATTTTAAGTACTAAAGACTTATGTACCTACAATAATGTTGATAAATTTATTGAAGCGGGAGTAAATTGTATTAAAATTGAAGGTAGAATGAAATCAAAAGAATATGTATCCAGTACAACTTATGCTTATTACAAAGCCCTTAATGGAATTTTTGAAAAAGAAGATTATTTGTTGCTTAATCTTGCATTCAATAGAGGATTAACAGATGGTTACATTTTTAATAAATCAGCAAACGAAGTTGTTGGAAGAAATAGGTCGGGAAATAAAGGTTATCCCATAGGCAAAGTAATAAGCAGTAATGCAAATACTGTGACAATTAAATTTATTAGTAAACGTTTTCCAACGAAAATTGTGAATGGAGATGGTTTAAAATTTGAACATGAAAATTCCAGTTGCGGAATGTACGTTAGTAGAATCATTTCACAAAATAAAAATAAAATAACTTTAAAGTTGGAAAAAAATTTAATTGTAAAAAAAGATTCCATGGTCTATATCACTTATTCAAAATATCTTGCAGATAGAAGTAAAAGTATTTTAAATGAAAAAAACATTCATAAAACTAATATTTATTTGGACATCCTAGTAAATAATAATATGGAAATGGAAGTAAATGCACGGTGTGACTTACTGAAAGAATCAGTATTTTTCATCAGCAAAGAAAAATTTGAAAAGGCAAAAAACAAACCACTGACTAAAAAAACCATCAACCAACAACTCCAAAAAACAGGAAACACAAACTACACAATTAAGAAAATTACATACAAAAACTTCCAAAACAACCTATTCATGCCTATCTCATCAATAAATAACATTAGACGAGAATTACTGGAAATAATTGATGAAAAAATAATGAACAGTTACATACCAAAAAAAGAAGAAAAGGAAAAAGTAAAAAAGAATATAAAAAATTTTAAAAACGAACACTATAACAAAAACACACCAAAAAAAGAAGAAAAATGGAACATATACATCAACAATCCTAAACAAGCCGAAATATTAAAAGATTTTGAATACATCAAATCAGTTTACTACGATGGAAATTATAATTACAAAACAATTGAAGAATATGTCAAAGAAATTACAGATGACTTAATTCAACTAAGCAAAGTTATACCGGATAAAGAGATTATCTGGATTTTACCACAGATATTATTGGATAAAGATTTACCACACATTAGTGAAATAATAGTTAAACTAAAATTAAACAATATGAACATTAAAATTCAAACAGATAACATTGGAATAGCATCAAACTTAGATGTGGAATGTTATGGCAATAACTTGAATATCTACAACAACTACAGCATAGAAAAACTATCACATAATCCTGGATTTACACGACTGCAAATATCCAATGAAATTTCATATGAGGATATAAAACTCTTAGAACATGAAAAATGTGAACTTGAATACACAATATTTGGACATGTACAATTAATGTTAACAGAAGATAACTTTGAAGACCTAATAGAAGAAGAAATAACAAACACTTACTATTTAGTGGATAAAAGAAACAATAAATTCATGATAAAAAAAGATTGCTATAACCATAGCCACATATTTGATTATAGAACATTAAACTTGGACAAAAAGATTGAATTACTGCGACAAAGCAAAATAAATAACTTCACGATAGATTCAAGATTTTTTAATCTTGAGGATACCAAGAAAATAATAGAACATTTCGAAAAAATAAAAAATTATGAAAATACAGAAAAACTGGAATTAACCAAGAATAACCCATACTTTATCGGAAATATTGAAAGAGGAGTTTATAAACAATCCCCCTAAACAATACCCGTCATTTTCAAACCAATATACAATACTATAATGATATGTAAAACTTTTAACTTTTTTTCATCAATCCTTTTTGATAAATTAGCAGCATATCCTGCAATAAACGTACTGGTTAATGTTAAAAATATAAATTGCAACAAATTTACGTAACCTATTGAATACGCTGGTAAATTTGGAACATTCCAACCCAAAATTATGTAAGCAACTAAACCACCAAAGCTTGTAGCAATAATTGAAGCAGATGATGTTCCAATAGCTTTATGAGTCGGATATTTTAAAACCAACGTTAAAATAGGAATCATAATTATTCCTCCACCAACACCAAGAAGACCACATAATAAACCTCCAACCATACCAAGCAATGAATGGGCCAACACGCTCTTATTAATATTATCATCATTTTCAGGGTATTTAATAAAAATCATGTTTAAAACTGTAATAAAACACATCAAACCGAACAATACTTTAAGAAGAGATACATCCACATTTACTGAAATTAAAGCTCCAATTATAGCACCAATAAAACCTAACACCATAATATAGGGCAAATAGTCCATTACAACAAAATTATTCCTATAATGCTTATAAGTACTTCTAATCATTGTAACAAAAATTACGGCCAAACTTGTTGCAAATGAAACGGTAATTGCAATTGATGATTCAACACCTGATGCAAGCAATAAATAATATTGTATAGGAGTCAATATTACTCCCCCACCAACACCAAGAAGGCCAGCCATGAGTCCACCAAGACAACCTCCAATAAGCAATAGTAGAATATAAACTAAAAAATCCATTAAAGAAAACCCCTAATACTAATAAAATATAATATCATTTTTATTAAATTAATAATTTAAACAATTAAAGAAAAAAATTAAAAAAGTAGTTTGTTACAATATTAATATAGATATTATTCATGAATTAACGAAATACGGAGGTGTTAAAGATTTATGAAATTGAAGAAATTAAAGGAGTAGGAAATAAATTAGTTGAAAAAATTATAAAAAATTATGGTAGTTACGAAGAATTTGAAGAATCAATCAAAAATTATGATTTAGAAAAATTATTTAAAATTCAGGGAATAAGTCAGAAAGTTGCATTAGATATTGTCAGAAAAATACATGGACAGGATAATAGTAATTTTCTTAAAACTGAACAAAGTGTAAAGATATATGAGGATATCATTACAAGAATTATAGAATTTGCAAACACTGATTACGCTAGAACCAGAATATTACTTCTTAATCCAACCACAGATTATAATACTATCTTTAAAACGCAAGAACTCATAACTGATACTTTAGAACAAACTTCAGACCTAGACTATGCATATATACGGGAATTATACAAGAAAATTGAACCATTAAATGATAACATACGACCAAAATTTAATGATGAATATGCTATAGTTTGTGAAGACTATGAGGATTATCTAACATTGATTAAAAAAGGTTTCGACAGGTATTGTAACATTTTTGCAATAGAAGACCATGTGAATTTTGATGAATTTGAGTTTGTAATATATGTTTATAACAATTACAATATTGACCCCGGAGAAGCATCAAATATTGTATCTATAAGTAATGACAGTCCAGACTATGAAATACAACCCAACATAATCCTGGAATATTATAAACATAATCGAAGCACGCTAGAAAATGTTTTTGAACTAAGAAGATATTTAGGACTGGATAGTTGTATTGATGAAGTACTGGATGCACTTGATGAAATAAAAGTTGAAACAAAAAATAAAATTGCCATAGATGAAGTAATTGACGAAATTAAAGAGCAAATAAATGAACGCTTAAAAAAAGAGATTAAAGAAGTTGCGTTAGAGGGGGACGACATACTACTATTGCTAAATGATGAAGATTTACCTCCAAAATTAATGAGCATCTTCAACGACGTGTTAGATGAAGCAAGAGAAGAACTGTCAAATAAAACAGGATTATTCTTTGATCCATTTATTGTAAAATATCCTATAGAAATTGATGAAAATGAAGTAAAAAGAGTTCAAGAAAATGTTAGAGCAAACATTCACCTAAAAGAATATGAACAGGAACTTACAGCATGCAGCATCCTTGAAAAATATGAAAAACAGATAAAAACTGAAACAGAAGAATTAATAGAATTTGATTTCCAGTTTTCATTAGCAAGTTTCTCCAAATTCTATGAATTAACAATACCCCAAATTGGTGAAGAATATAACTTAAAAGGAAGTTTACATTTAACATTGAAAGAAGAAGAACAATTAAATAATGTTCCTATGCAAAAAATAGATTACCATTTAGATAAAGACAATAACATCATTTTATTAACCGGTGCAAATAGTGGTGGAAAAACAACATTGCTAGAAACATTAGGACAACATACCATCATGACACATATGGGCTTAGGGGTATGTTCAGATGAAGCTATTATTCCTGAAACAAATGAAGTATATTTTTTCACAAAAAAACATTCATTAAATGCAGGTGCATTCGAAACATTTTTAACATCGTTTATTCCAGTAACTATAGGACAAGAAAAAAAGTTAGTTCTGATTGACGAACTGGAATCCATCACCGAATTAGAAGCGGCAGTAAAAATAATAATTGGATTTATAGAACATATACAAGATAACAATTCTTATGCAATAATTGTTACACATATGGCTCCAGAAATATTAAAAAGAACAGAAAATATAAAAATAAGAACCGATGGTATAGAAGCTAAAGGTTTAGATGAAAAATATAATTTGATTGTAGATAGAACACCAAAAATTAATTATCTGGCAAATAGTACTCCTGAACTAATTCTGAAAAAAATCTACGAAAAATCTGAAGAACCACTTAAAAGTGTGTATAAAGATATTTTAGAAAAATTCCAATAATTTTTCTATATAAAACTATTTTTTTAAAAAATATTGCCTGTTTACTAACTCTCCAGATCACAGGTAGATTACCAACATTCCTCCCCGAGCAACCCTCGTACCAGGCAGTCAATACTAAAAATATTAACATATTTAAATATATTATACCTAATATTTTTAAGTTATGATAAAAAGGTTATAAAATAATTTAAAAATAGAATCATAAATTTACTACAAAAAACAGAAAAAAACTACATAATAAATTCCAAATAAACAAAAGACAAAACAAGCACAAAGTAAATAGTTAAAGGCCGGCAACTTTCCGAAATTCCCATAGACTTACCATCTATAGTACAAAACAGAACGTGGATAG